>JAGLDT010000324.1 GCA_023145485.1 Cocleimonas sp.
GACCCCATCATTATGAGTGATGTGCTCTAACCAACTGAGCTATGTAGCCTGATCAGTATTTTTGACTGAGGTGGGAATATATAGATTGTAGTTGTTACTGTCAACAGTCTTTCTGAAAATCTATACATTAAATCTAAAATGCACCACATCCCCTTCTTTTAAAATATAATCTTTGCCTTCTAAGCGCCATTTACCTGCATCTTTTGTGCCTTGTTCACCACGGTATTCGATGAAATCATCATAAGCGATCACTTCTGCACGAATAAAGCCACGTTCAAAGTCAGTGTGTATACGCCCTGCCGCGTTAGGTGCTGTTGCGCCTTGATGCACCGTCCATGCGCGAACTTCTTGTACACCAGCGGTAAAGAAAGTTTGCAGGCTTAATAGGTTGTAACCTGAACGAATGACACGGTTTAATCCTGGCTCGTCTAAGCCTAAATCTTCGAGGAATTCATCACGCTCATCATCTTCTAACTGTGACATTTCTTCTTCCATTGAGGCACAGACAGCAACGACTTCAGCCTTTTCTTTTTCTGCAATAATTTTTACTGCATCTAAATAAGCATTATTTTCAAAGCCATCTTCGCTTACATTGGCTACAAATAAAATAGGCTTGATAGAAATTAGGTGTAATTCTTTAACCCAAAGCTTTTCATCGTCCTTTAATTCAACGGAACGTGCTGAGTGCCCTTCTCCTAAATGCTCGTAAATACGCTCATAGAGGGCCAGTTGTGCAATGGCTTCTTTATCACCTGAGCGAGTGGCGCGCGTAACACGTTTAATCGCTTTTTCAACGGCATCTAAGTCTGCTAGCGCTAGTTCTGTGTTGATGGTTTCAATATCAGAAACAGGGTCTATTTTTCCATCAACATGCACAATATCATCATCATCAAAACAACGTACAACTTGTGCGATAGCATCTGTTTCGCGGATATGGGCTAGGAATTTATTCCCTAAACCTTCCCCTTGAGATGCACCTGATACTAAACCTGCAATATCAACAAATTCCATGGTGGTTGGCAAGGTACGTTTTGGATTAACGATTTCTGCTAATGCATCCATGCGAGGATCAGGAACGGGAACAATACCTACATTTGGCTCAATGGTACAAAAAGGGTAATTTTCAGCCTGAATGCCTGCTTTTGTTAGTGCGTTAAATAGTGTTGATTTTCCTACATTGGGAAGACCGACTATTCCACATTTAAAACCCATATTTTTATTCCTTAGTATGCAATTGGTTCATTGCTTTTTCCATCTTACCCTCAAGAATTAACGAGATACAATCAGCTGCGCGGTCGATGCCACGTGAAATATCGATTTCGTCATTTTTGCTTGCTTGAGATAAGACATAGTCAACGACTTTGTTTCGGTCACCAGGATGCCCTACGCCAATCCGCAAACGCCAATATTCTTTGGTTAGATGGGCGTGCAGATCGCGCAAGCCGTTATGTCCACCGTGACCACCTGACAATTTTAAGCGCATTGTACTAGGGGGTAAATCTAGCTCATCGTGTGCAATGAGAATATTTTCAACGGGAATTTTATAGAATGAGGCAAGTTGTCTTGCTGCAAGACCACTTTTATTCATGAACGTTGTTGGCTTTAATAGCCAAACGGTGTGACCTTCGATAATGGCTTTGCTGACTTCGCCTGAGAAGCGACTTTCCAATTTGAAATTAGCTGAATAGAGTCTTGCCAGTTCGTCAACAAACCAAAACCCAGCATTGTGCCGAGTTTTTTCGTATTTGCGGCCTGGATTACCCAGACCAACAATTAATTGTATGGCAGTTTTAGCCATAAATCATACTCTCTTAATCTTTGCTTTCGCTATCAGCACTTTCTGCTGGAGTCTCATCTTCGTCCGCACTAGGACCACCACGCGTTTCAATAATACTCACAACAGGCAATGAAGCGTATTCGCTTTCTTCTGCACCTTCTGCAACGTAGAGCATAGTGGACTGAACGCCCTCAGGGAATACGAGATCTGACAAGTGGATTGAGCTATGTAAATCAATATCTGCCACATCCACTTCAACAAACTCAGGGATATTTTTAGGTAAGCAAAAGATTTCAACTTCTGTCATTATATGACTGACCATTCCACCTGCTTTAACACCTTTAGAGGCTTCTTCATTAACGAAGTGTAAAGGCACTGTCACTGTAATATCTTTATTTTCATCAACACGTTGAAAGTCAGCATGCATGATAATCATTTTGTAAGGGTGACGGTGTAAGTCACGCAAGATAACTGTCTCTTCGGTGCCTTCAATATCTAATTTAATTAATGAAGCATAAAACGCTTCTTCCATCAAATTACGCGTCATTTCATTTGCTTTCAAGGTAATGGTAGCAGGTTCGCTATCTCCCCCATAAACAATAGCAGGGATTAATTCTGCATGACGTAGGCGGCGGCTCGCTCCTTTCCCTAAATCAGTACGTGCAGTAGCGGTCAAACTAAAATCGTTTGCCATGAGGCTTTCTCCAAAAAAATGAAATCCACAGGATTTCTAAAATAGCAATTTCCGCGACCAGAAACTGCAAAAAACAACCTCAACACTGAGGCTTACGAATATCTGAAATCTATGAGACTACTAGGAATTCAGCTGTATTTAAAACCTTACATCAGCAAATAAATCACTGATTGATTCTTCTCTATTAATACGCTCAACTGACTGCGATAAAATCTTAGCGACTGAGATTTGGCGTATTTTCCCACACTCACTAGCTTCTTTACTCAGTGGAATTGTATCTGTCACCACAAGGCTATCAAGAGCTGATGCGGTAATATTATCTACAGCAGGGCCTGAGAGAACGGGATGAGTGACGTATGCAAATACTTTCAAAGCCCCTTTTTCTTTCAGAGCACTTGCGGCATGACAAAGCGTTCCTGCGGTATCTACCATATCGTCGATAATGATGCAGGTTTTTCCTTTTACATCACCAATAATATGCATAACCGCAGATACGTTTGGTTCTGGGCGACGTTTATCGATAATCGCTAATTCAACATCTCCTAATGCTTTGGCTAGTTCTCTTG
>JAGLDT010000325.1 GCA_023145485.1 Cocleimonas sp.
GCAAAACGTTGAAAAGGGCTGTAGTTATCGGCAATAATTTTTTGTGACCAGCGACGATGTGCTGCCATGTGTGCCAGCATTGCACGGTAGCGATCAATACCTTTCACACCGTTTTCACTGTCATCAAACACATCAGGAATACGAATACCCACTTTATCGTAATAGGGCTGTTGACGATGATTTTCATCTTTTGCAGTGGAGTAAGGCGCTAGGTAATCTTTGTCTTCCCATAAGGCTTGCAGATAAAGCCCTAAGGTGCGCTCATTATCAGCAAATAATGTGCCGTGACGCTCACGCTGTAACATAGCACGGCTATCGGCAGATTCTAGCGTGAAATAATCCACTTGACGTTCAGGGTGGTCATTGTAGTTGCGAATGCCGTAATCAATCCAATTTTCCAAGCCTTCGATGGAAACCTGACTGAGCAAATAGGGCATTTGCTGGAGTAAATGGGGTAAACCAGGACTGGGTAGGGTGGTGTGATGTCCGTGAATCGAACCCGTGGTGCGCTCCATCATATCAAACAGCATATCAAGGTATTGTTTAATCAGTTCTAAACTTCCTAAACGACGCGATGCTTCGCCAAGTGTTGCCATAAAGGGTGGAATGGAAACACCGTTTGGGGTTCTAGAGACCTCCCATACCCCTTCAGAAATGAGTGAAATAACCTCTTCACCAACACGATCTGCCATTTCTGGCACCACTTCTAGAAACTGTAAAACAGGCTCAACACCCCGCCCGATCATACAAACGAGTGAAGCACCTTTGAGATAATCTTTAACGCCTTGAGCGCTGAGGCGATGCTGTGCATCACGAATACAACCTTCAAACACATCATCAATCTGCGCGAAACTGCATTTTAGCTGGGAACGAAGCTCAATGAGTTCGTCGGGAAGTTCTGTGGTGATCATTTTGATAGTCCTCGTTTCTACGTAAGAATGTGGAAACGGATAAGATGTAGGTTGGGTTAGCTTATCAAGCGTAGCGAGATAACGTAACCCAACAATTAATCTCAAAATTAAGTTTTATCAGGGTATTGTTGGGTTACGTTTTTTGCAATGCAAAAAATCTAACCCAACCTACAAAAAATCAAACAAAAATAGTATCAATTGCGTGTTCTAATGTTTGACGAATATCGGCATCGTCGGTAATTGGTCGAACCAATGCCATGCGACAGGCGCTTGTGGGTGCAATGCCTTTGTTCATTAAATTGGCTGCATAAACCAAGAGACGGGTTGAGATGCCTTCGTCTAATCCATGCCCTTTTAGGTTTCTTGCTACTTTGCCAATTTGCACTAATTTCTTTGCAGTATCGGCATCAATATCTGCTTCTTTTTCTACAATGCTTTGCTCAACTTTAGGCGGTGCATAGTCAAAATCCATCCCTACAAAACGTTGTTTTGTTGACTGCTTTAACTCTTTCATCATGCTTTGATAGCCAGGGTTATAAGAGATCACGAGTTGGAAATTTTCGTGTGCGTGAACGGTTTCACCTTTTTTATCCAACGGCAATTCACGACGGTGATCGGTTAGGGGGTGAATAACAACGGTGGTGTCTTGACGCGCTTCAACGATCTCATCTAAATAACAAATGGCACCAACACGGGCCGCAATGGTTAATGGGCCATCAACCCAGCGGGTTCCATTCGCATCCAGCAAATAACGACCGACTAAATCCGATGCCGTCATGTCTTCATTACAGGCGACGGTAATTAAAGGGCGCTTTAATTTCCATGCCATGTGTTCGATAAAACGTGATTTACCACAGCCTGTTGGTCCTTTGACCATAACGGGTAAACGTGCTGCATATGCTGCATCGTATTCGGTGATTTCATCGTCTTGTGGTTGATAGAAAGGTTCGTCGTTAATGATGTATTGTTCGATATCTACTTCAGACATGTCTATTTCTCAATGTGTCAAAAAAATTGGGGGATAACTGACTCATAGGTCGCTCTATATTTATCCGCATTCTTTAAAATATGGGTGCGAAAGGCTTTGGCAGCAGGGGATAGATGCTTGCCTTTGCGAGTAACAATATGCCAATTACGCATAATCGGCAGGCTTTTTACATTTAATATCACTAGATTCTTACATTCCAGCTCCATTTTAATGGTATGCAAGGGAACAATGCCGATGCCCAAACCTGAAATAACGGCATGTTTAGTCGCTTCATTGCTTCCCATTTCAAACGAGCTTTTACAGCAATGCCCTTCTTTTTTAAAATGTCGTTCAATCGTTGCGCGTGTCCCTGAGCCTTTTTCACGCATAACAAACACAGCATGACGAATATCTTGCAGTTGAATCTGTTTTGTCTTGGCTAATTTTGCCAATCTATAGTTTGGACTAGCAATCATCACTAAGGGGTTTTGCATAATCTTTTCAGATTCCAGCCCATGACCCGCAGGTGGCTCCCCCATGACTGCAAAATCAGGCACATAATTTTGCAATTGCCTCAAGAGCTGGGCGCGATTGGTAATATCCAAAGAAAAACTAATTTTGTCGTACTCATGTACAAAATCAGCCAGCATATGGGAAATAAAATGATTACAGGTTGTCGCTGCCGAAATGGCAATACAACCTACTTCAATATTATTGATTTCACCAATGACCGTTTCAATATTCTGGTATTGCATTAAAGTAGCTTTTATATGCTGGTATAAAACACCCCCTGTACTGGTTAAGACAATTTTTTTACTACGACGCTCAAATAATGGAGTCGATACATACATCTCTAATAATTTAATTTGCGATGACACTGCAGGTTGCGTCATGCCCAATGACTTCGCTGCAGCAGTATAGCTGTTGGTTTTTGCAAGTGCTTCAAAAATAAGAAGTTGTGATATAGTTATTTTCATACGACGAGTTAGTATATATAAGCAACACTTATAAAGATATATCTATAAATAATTTTTGCTTATATTTCTTAGGTATGTATAATGCCCGACACTGTATATCAAGTGTTACTTTTTATACAGTCTCTTAAATTAAATTGTTGAAGGGTATTACTTATCTGATTCGGGGTGCAAGATGAATCGGTAGAGAGTATTACCCATAATAAAGGAATCTATACAATGGATCAGTCAGGTCGTTACGCAGACTTAAGTCTTGATGAAGAAACACTATTAGCGGATGGCAAGCACATGCTTGTTGCTTATACAATGGTACCTATGCCAGGCTTTGGTGGGTATTTAGAAACGGCTGCTCACTTTGCAGCTGAATCTTCAACAGGAACAAATGTAGAAGTTTCAACTACGGATGATTTCACTAAAAACCTAGACGCAATGGTTTATGAAATCGACGAAGCAAAAGGCATCATGAAGATTGCCTACCCGAATGACTTATTTGACCGCAACGTGACTGACGGTCGTACAATGGTTGTTTCGTTCCTTACACTTGCGATTGGTAATAACCAAGGCATGGGTGATGTACAGTGTGCACAGATGTTTGACTTCTATGTACCGCCTGCCATGCTTAAATTGTTTGATGGCCCTTCTGTTTCTATCAATGAATTATGGTCACTATTAGGTCGTGATTATAATGCAGGTGGTTACATCGCAGGTACAATCATCAAGCCTAAATTAGGTTTACGTCCTGAGCCATTTG
>JAGLDT010000326.1 GCA_023145485.1 Cocleimonas sp.
GCGTCTTGTGTGAATTTCTAATAGACAAGTCCAGTGTACAAGAGGTGACAGAGAAAAGAATGCGACTAAAGTTGTAAATAATGTGATTAAACGTGGCTTATTGAGCGTTGAGCGAGGCTATTTGGGTGAGATAAAATCAGCCAAGTTATTTATTTTAAAGGCATTACTATGATGGTTGATTTTATTGCGTCTAAAGATTGAAAAACAAACATATTGGTTGAAATTCAATCTATTTGTAGGATTTATGTCATTTATTTGTTCTATTAATGACCACATATAACCTTTCTTTCTTTAAGGGTTTAAAACAGTTTGTTACGATAGTGATACCTTTAGATCAAACACCCAATACCAAAGTCTCTCTCCCTTTTATGAAAAAGGACGTTTATGAAACTATTATTAGCCGATGACCATGCTTTATTTAACCTAGGAATGGAGATGATTGTTAAGAGTACCTTGCAAGATGCTCATCTTGTTTTTGCGGAAGATTGGAAAGCAGTTCATGTTGCGATGCAACAGCACACCTTTGATCTTGCTTTTGTCGATTTGTTTATGCCCCGAAAAAATCACTGGGAAGCAGAGTTAAGGCAGTGTATTCAGTGCGCTCCCCATCTCCCTATTTGTGTGATCACCGCTTCCAATGTGCTCAGTCATGCGGAGGTGGCAATTGATATGGGAGCAAAAGGCTTTGTGTGTAAAACGGCTGGGGTGACAGAAATAAAGAAGGCGTTGCGCCATCTTTTAAACGGTCAGTCTTATGTGCCAGCGGCTTACGATAAGACAATAAAGGGTGGATTGACTTGCATAACAGCAAGGCAAAAGGAGGTGCTTTACCTCTTGTCTCAGGGTGACAATAATAAGACGATTAGCTTACGCCTTGGTATCACCGAATCGACCGTCAAACGCCATGTTTATGATGTCTTTCAGTTATTGGGCGTTAATAATCGGGTTAAAGCGGGGATTATGGCAAAAGAACAAGGTCTCTTCCCTCACTAGAGGCTGCTCTCTTGCTATCAAGCCATTGACTACTATTGTCGTCAACAAGGAATAGATCATATGAAGACAGATGCATCTGAATTAATCGATCATTTTAATAATAAGCTCACCAGAAAACAGCTATTACGCTTTATTAAAATGGCGCGTCCAGAAATAAAGA
>JAGLDT010000327.1 GCA_023145485.1 Cocleimonas sp.
CCAATATAATAGGCTGATATTTCAAGCAACAAGGTAACAGCTAGAAAAAAGGTTAGAGTAATCGCGTTAATGGTAAAGCCTGTAACAGTGTGAATTTGTCCGAATAATGGGTTCGATATTTCAACACCTGAACCATCCGCCCCCGTCATATCATTACCTGCCAGATCGTACATTGCCTTTGCTTTGTCGTACTCCTTTCTATCCGCAATATCTTGTTTAATCCTATCTCTACTGGTTACAAATTGCTGATAAGACATTTTAGATTTTCGCCTAGCAGAATTAGACCCACCCTTTTCAATATTGGCTGTCTCAGCATCCAGCAAGGATGGTAATGGCTTATTGGCTACATTGGCATAGCTTCCCATCAATTTTTTATAGGTTGCTTTATCATCCTTTGCGGTGGCGTAGGAATCTGACCCTTTTTTCAGGGCCACACTTCTATTCTGATCAAGAATAGCAAAACTCCCCATCACGGTAACAATGCTTACGATGGTGGCAAAGACCCATATTTTTTTATTCCTAAAGGTCGATAAGGTTACTTTCTTAACTAACTCAGACAGAAAGCCAATTGCAACAGCCGACCACAACAAAGCTTCTTCAAATGCACCAATATCTTCACCAGCCGTTGTAATTCCGCTGATCTGATACCAATAGAAAATACTAACCATCAGCGACACTAGCAAGATAGACCAGACGGTAAGATTACCCACCATAATCTTATGCTTCATTTCTTTGGGGGATGTATAAAGCCTCATGATAAAAACACCTCGGCAAAATTAATAAACAAAGCCCCTAACATCACCAGCAAGCCCAATGCTGAAATAGTCACCGCCATATAAAACCAAATATAAATAAGCCCCATGTACAGCACTGCAAACATGGAAATAAACAGCACAACGGAGGGAATGATAATGGCAACACTGTATAAAACAGAAATGGGGTTACTGAAGGCATCATCTGGCAACAGGTAGACATTGCATTTATAGAGAACATAGCCCACCAGAAAGGATAGGAAAATCTGTAGTACCAATTGGTAGGGGATACCGCCTTGCTTTACCCCTAAATCACGCTCATCAGTGTATTTCACAAATTCATGCTTGCACTTTGGACAGGTAACAACACCTATTTTTAAATCTTGCTCTACTGATGTTGGAACAATACCACCATCAGCATCTGGCTCTACTTTTTCAGGAACCAGTATTTTTTTAAAATCATCAATAAATCTCATATCAAGACCCCAAACTATAATTTTTAAACGAACGAATCCGCTCACACCCATTAGAAGGATGCGAAGGATTAAACTAAATACGTGAATAAATTAAAAAGGAATAGCGTCCTCTTGTGGCTGTGCTTGCTCGGCTGGGGCTGGAGCATCAACACTGGACGCATTAGAACCATACTCATGGCTCTTGTTTTGAATTAACCAGCGGTGTTTACTGTTTAAGCCTTCTTCAATTTTTGCCATATCATTGAGAATATCAAAATATTGCAACTCACTTCTATCAACAGGCACATCGGGCATATTTTTATTGTGCTCAACGATATTAACAATATTGGCATAGGTCTTTGCCTCACCTGATTTATCTTTGCCTTGCGTGTGGGTAATAGTGATATTGCACTTACCAGACAATAGCTTTTTTAATGCATCACCTTCTTTGAAATCAGGATTAAGCCCATCAATATAACCACGTAGCCTTGACCCATCAACATAAGTCAACGCCACCTCAGAATAAATAATATTTTCCACACCTGTATTCAGGTCAATAAATTTAAAGGCAAAACCCACAAACTCATAATCTCTACTAGTGGTTTCTTTTCCTTTGGTGAAAGTACGCGTGTAAGTACCAATAAAAGCGACCTCTATAACAACGGCATTAAAAACACCAGCGGGGGCTATGCTAAATGTCTTTGCTTCTACTTTTTTAAAGGCGCGGGAGGATTCAATTTCTACTTGCTTAGTTGACGTGTCTTGTCTTGTGACACCAGCTTGCGTTGCATTAGTGCCTTGTGTTGCGGTATTATCTTGACTCATGATATTTAGTTCTCATAATTAATTAAATTTGTGAATATGCCTTGTCGGGTGTTCGAGACCTGATAAGGCAACTATGATTATTTCTTCTCTACTGCCTTTTCACTCTCCTTTTCTAAATATTGCTTACAGGCAGTATCTACCACCTCATATAAGCTACGCCCTTTAATCACTGCAAAAATCTTAATATCATTATGGCGCGCCTTATACATTTTCACCTGCTTATATTCATCTACTTTCATTTATTACTCCTTTTTAATTAACAAGTTAAGTATACCATTTTGCTTAAAAAAAATACAATTTGCTACTCGTTCGCCAAGGTTCGCCACGGTACTTTTTTCATTTATTTTTAATAAAATCCATTTTTCTACCTAAAAAAGACATACCTTTCTTATTCTGAAAAGTATCAGCTTTTAAATTTTCAGGGTTTAGGTTAATAAAATGACTTTTGAAAAAT
>JAGLDT010000328.1 GCA_023145485.1 Cocleimonas sp.
TCAAAAGAACAGTCTTTTTTATCACCATCGATAGACTGAACTTTAATAGTAATTGACGTGAACCAACTCTACAAGGCTAAAGTTAGGCAAAATGATTACCAAATCACCCCTATTTCCTGACTCATCACGGATGAGTTATTCCTTTGGACTGGCAAGTGAACGGCATTTGCAAGTAGATAAGGGTTATAGCCCTATTTCTGCATGGCGTGCCTTGTCTCACCATATTGTGCGTTATCCACGTGATTTACGCGCTCACACACAGCGAATATTATTAGGATATAACAATAATGAAATAGCTAATTTTCTCCCAGGATCCTTACAAGACTTATTTTTAGTGTTAGATAATAATGGCTATCCTTTACGTAAGCATTTGCTCGACTTGTCGGAACAATATTTAACCAATGATGAATTTTCGTTTTTTTCACATTGGATAAAGCAAAATTCCAAAAACGATAAAACGCACCATTGTTGGCAAAATGGCTCTGTATTAAGTTCTGGCAGTTGCGGAGGAAAGCCATTGCTACGCCAAGAAGAATCAGGCGAGACAGAAGCTGTTGCTGCATATTCTGATGTTCTTGAGGAAGCTAGGGCTTGTTTGGACTATGGTCAATTAGATGTAGCACAGCAGTTATTAGAAGATGAAATATTAAAATTTCCCCAATCAAAAGAAATAGAAAAAGAATTGCTGACAATTTACCAGTATAGTAGAGATAAAGAGCAATTTGATAATCTGACTAAAAAATTGCTTGAACAAGGCGTCACTCTTTCAGAAGAGTGGAAAGAATGTCAGCAAAACTCCAGTACATGGAGTGAAAAATAATAAAATGGGTCATTTTTAATGTTTAATAAATCCTCGCAAACACCATTAATTGTTGAATTAATGGATATTAGCAAGCAAAATGAGGCTATATTAAAATTCTTTATTTCAGGGGTAGGAAGTAAAGTATTTAAAATAAGCAATACGGCCTCAGAAGTTGAGGCATATATCATCGACTATGATTTTCCTGGGGCGCAAGCTCACTGGGATGAAAATTATACAGGTGAAAACAAACCACGGATCATTTTAGCGACTAATGATCCGCAAGCAAGCAACTCGGTATGGGTTGGTAAACCTTTATCCTCTAAAAAGCTAATTGAAGCGGCCGCAACGGTAAAAAATTTACTAGAAAACCCTCAGTTAGCTGAACCATCTATATCAACTCATAATGAACGTGTAGCTGAAAAAACACCTGATAAGCCAGAGCTAAAACCCTTTTCTTTAGGAAATGAAACGAAAATGGTTGTGCCAAAAAAGCGTAGTACTGTTCAAGGGGGCGTGGCAACAGCAACATTAGTAACGTCTGAGTCTTTGGAATCTGCTAGTAGCAATGGTGCTAATCATCATTTAAAAGAAAAGACAGATACCTCAAAAAGAGAAATAGATGAGGTAGATCACGCTGAAATCGAACAACAATCTAAGAACATAGCGCTTCAGCAACAAAAAACACAAGAAAAGAAAGCTGTTGAAGCAGCCAAGCAAGAAAGACGCTGGAAAGAGTTATGTGGCGAGCGTAACGATACAAGCACACATAAAGCGGATGATTTGAAATATATTCCTGAAAACCACTTTATTGGCAAATTAACAGGGGCAGTGCGCTTAGCTAAACAATCTCAACAGATTGTTGAAATTAAAGTACTACCCTATTCTGTTTTTATTTTACCTAATGAACATCAGGTTTTTACAGAACTTTCTATTGACGATGAAAATTTTATTGAATTTTCTCGCGATAAGATTAAACAGGGGGATATGAATATTCATATTTTGAGTAGTATAGAAACGGGAAAGTTAGAGATGCAAATGAGCAATTTGCCCAAATGCATTCATAGTTTAGAGTCATTTCTTTGGACGAGTAGCTTACTAGCTTCTCATGGACGATTACCCATAACACTGGATCTTGATAAAAAAACCGCTTTAAAATATTGGCCAAGTTTTGCACGTATCGAAGCTTTTCCTTATAGTATGAGAATTGCAGCTTTATGGCATCACTCGCCCGATACGCTAGTACAAATGGCAGAAAAACTTGCCGTTCCACAGCGTTATGTATTTGCATTTTATAATGGTGCAGATGCTTTGGATTTAATCGAGCGTGACCCTAAGAAAGTAAGACAACAAATAAAGGCCCAGCCAAAGAAAAAAGGCACTGGTTTAATTTCGCGCTTATTTAAGCGTCTACTAGGAGGGGGAGCAACGTCATCATGAGTGTTGTAAACAGGAAAATTATATTTACAGGCCCTGTTGGTTCCGGAAAAACAACTGCAATTGTATCAATCAGCGATATCGCTCCTGTCACAACAGATCAAAGCGCCTCTGATATGACTCAAAAGCGCAAGAGGAATACAACAGTAGCAATGGATTATGGCGTCATTAATGTCAGTGAAAATGAGCGTGTTCACTTATATGGCACACCAGGTCAGGAACGATTTGACTTTATGTGGAATATTCTGACAAAAGGTGGTATCGGTTTAAT
>JAGLDT010000329.1 GCA_023145485.1 Cocleimonas sp.
TGGAATCCATTCGATCTTGAAGCCGACGCTCTACCAATTGAGCCACCACGTCCCCCCACCGTCATAAATAATTATTGTTTCAATAATTGATCAACACCTTCCCTCAACCAATTATTCTCCACCTGTTCAAATGTTTGTACGTCACTAATAGTAATATAATGTTCTAACTGCCATAATCAATCATGGCAATCACAAATCAGTGCATTATTCATATTGCCTGCGGCTGAAGACAACACTGACTGGGCAAAATTCAAATTCAAACATTCAAAAAATCACCTTCTCAGAATCTCATTCTCACCCTTTATCTTGATCAGGAATGTCAACATTCATTTTCTTTAATGACTCAACTGTCTAAAATTTACGTGACAATCATCTTCCGGTTATGACTGAGTATGATGACAAAACTTAAGTTAAAAAGAAAACTTCTGTAGGCTAGGCTTATTGCGGGGAAAGTTAACTGAGCTATTAAATGGCAAAACAGTTGGTCTGTTTTCACCCTAATAGTAATACAAAAGTAAACTAGTAGGCTACAGTCGGAAATATATGCCACTTGTGTCACAATGACATTGTGCCACTGACTGACAGTGACACCAAGTTGACAGTCACGACACGTCACGTCACATCTCAGTCTCTCACTCTCAGTAAAGTCAGAGTCTCAGTCAGTAGTGTTAGAAAGACACGCCGGATCGCTACAAAGCCTACGTTTTGGGATCCCTAACGATAACGTGCTCGATTCGGAACACAACCAAAGTCCCTTAATTTGCCATGACACACAGGCAGAAAATGGCAACGCATCGTTACACAAACTGACACCAGGCAGGTGTCGGTCGCACTGTACTGAGCTGTGCGCGACAGACAACAATGGCGTCTGCTTCCCCAGCCTGACAACAAACACGTCATTGTGAAAATAATTCACTGAAGACTAAATCCTCGAACCCACCAACACGGCACCAGTTGACAAAAGTTACGAACTTCACTCACCTTAGTTCTCGGATGGGCCGGTGAACAGATCTCTGAAAGGGACGATATTAGTTTGAAGTGAAATATTCAAAGGTGAACTCATGGCTCGGAAACTCATTTCCGCTTCCTCAGGTAAACTTTGCTGACCACCGCGCCATCGCGGAACGCAAATCGGGCGCCGTAAAATTGTGTTTGCGGTAGCTCACTGGGTAAGGTAGAGCCTGTGACGATGAAGAGTCAAGATTGATTTTTAGAGCGTTCCAACGTCCATGTCTTCATCATAATATTGAGGCGATCTCTTTGCCAAAAGGTATAGGAAAAGCAGAAGAAGAAGGAGAAGAAGAAAAGTAAAAGAAAGCCAGAAAAAGGCTGACAGTCAATTCAATGGCCGTTTTAGTGGAGACTTTTAATTCGGCCGATTTCTACCAGATGTTACCACTAGTCGGAGCAATAAATCAATTATGCAGTCCTATGTTGACTGGTACCAGTGGTAGGTTGATTGATTGATTGATTGATTGCTGGATTGATTGGCTTGATTGATTGATTGATCGAATTTGATTGAACTTTCATTCATTCATTATATTAATTATTAATTAACTGGTTGACTGATTTGTTAGGTGTTTTGTTGTTGTTTGTTGTGGGGTTTTGTTCTTCGTTCTTGTTGTTGACGTTGTTGTTGTTTGGTTTGGTGTTGTTGTTTTTTATTGATTAATTGATTGCTTTAAGTCCAGCAAACGTTTTTGGGGGGTGTCCGCATAAAATACTAATACAACACAAATAATAATAGCAATGAAAATGATAATAACAATAATGATGGAGATGTAGTGATGACGATCATAATAACAATAATAATAATAATAGTAATGACAACAGTAATAATAATGATGAAACTTATGATAATAATATGATAATAGTAATAATAATAATAATAATAATAATAATAATACATTTTTAAATACAAAAATAAAAATCCGGGTGTGGGTCAATAAAATGCCACATACTGTATAATAATAATACTGTGCATTTATAACGTGCCTAACAATGCCCTGAGCGCTAACAAAATATGTATTCCCTAAAGACAACAATACTATACACGTACTGCCATGTGTGGCAGGTATCGTCTGGCCTACGTCGACTATAAACACGTCCTGAGCATAGACTCCTCCACAGAACTAGGTCACCAGGGGGCATCACGCTGTCAGCATTCCCTCCAGGACCTCGAAGGGCACAAGTGGAGGCAGAACTTGCCTCCCCTGGTTCGAGTCTCCCATTGGGATGTTCCGGAGATTATGGATGAGGCAACGGTTGGTGTATTTGTGTGTCTATCTTGAGAGCATGTGTGTGTGTGTGAGAGAG
>JAGLDT010000033.1 GCA_023145485.1 Cocleimonas sp.
AAGCCCACAAGAGAATACATTTTACTCCCATTTGGGAGAAAGCGGTTGAGTGTTTAAAGCAGACGAGAGAAGCTTGTTTTCCAGACAAGCCTCTAGTTCCCACGCTGGAGCGTGGGAACTAGAGTAAATTTTTGGGAGAAAGCGGTTGCGTGTTTAGAGCAGACACGAGAAGCCTGTTTTAAACCAGTGGCGGGACGAATATAACAAAATGTAACTGGCTTTATATTCTAGTTTTCCTGAAAATAGCCGAAATTAAAATAATCATTCGGAAAATAATGTCTCAAAAATTACTCATTCAAGCAGATCATCTGCATCGTTATTATGGTAAGCATCATGCGGTTAATAATATCAGTATCACCCTTTGCCAAGGTGAGGTTTTAGGGCTGTTAGGACAAAATGGTGCGGGGAAATCAACCACTATGCAGATGCTGACAGGTAATATTTCACCTAATGATGGTGCTATTAAAATCAATGGTATTAGTTTGTTAGATCAGCCCCTTAGCGCTAAGCGAGAATTAGGTTATCTGCCAGAAACACCGCCACTGTATCGTGATATGCGGGTGCTGGAGTATTTACGTTATTGTGGGCTATTGCATGATATTCCTAAGTCAGCGTTAAATAATGCGGTTGATAAGGTGTTGCATCGTTGTGGTTTAGAGACAATGCAGCAACGTTTGATTGCTAATTTATCCAAAGGTTATCAACAGCGTGTGGGTATTGCTCAGGCAATTATCCATGAGCCTGCGGTGATTATTTTGGATGAGCCTACGGTGGGGCTTGATCCTATTCAGATTAAAGAAATTCGTGAGTTGATCAAAGAGTTAGCTAAAGACCATAGTGTGATGTTATCAACCCATATTTTGCAAGAGGTTGAGGCGGTTTGTGACAGGGTGCATATTATTAATAAGGGGAAAACGGTGTTTGTGGATAGGCTTAATGTGCTTAAACAGTATGAAAACAAGGATTTAGCGAAGGGCGCATCATTAGAAGATATTTTCACAGCCTTGGTTAATCAATGAATAAGATCACTTTAATTGGATTTACGGAGTTTAAACGGCTGTTTAATTCACCGTTAGCATGGGGTATTCTCGCCATTTTGCAGTTTATTCTTGCGATGATGTTTTTGTTGTTAATTGATGGTTTTATTACAGGCATCCAAACGGAAGCGGTGGGGGAGGCAGTTTCCATTGGCGTAACGGATGTGGTGGTGTCGCGCCTTTATTTATGGGCTGGGGTGATTATGTTGGTGGTGATGCCTGTCTTAACTATGCGTAGTTTTGCTGAGGAACGGATGAATAAAACCCTGCCGTTATTGATCTCCTCACCGATTAGTTTTACCCAACTGGTGTTAGGAAAATATCTCGCTCTCATTTTATTGATCTTAATCGTTGTCGCAATGGTTAGCATCATGCCATTGTCATTATTTGTGGGGACAGCGTTAGATTATGGGCGCATTGCCACCTCTGCTTTAGGCTTGTTTTTATTGCTGTCATCGTTTGCGGCAGCGGGGCTTTATCTCTCATCAATCACCTCGCAACCGATTATTGCTGCGGTGGCTAGCTTTGGGTTTTTGCTGTTATTAGTGGTGCTTTATATATCAGGAACCAGTAGTACTAATGCCAGTGAATTGTTTGTTTATCTCTCTCATATTAGCCATTTTTTTACCTTTACGGATGGCATTTTAAATAGCATGGATATTGTTTATTACTTGATGTTTATTTTTCTGTTTTTGGTATTAACAATTCATCGGCTGGATACAACACCATGAAAAAGCTATTTTTAAGATTAAATAAACTCTCATCAAGCCTATTATTTCTTGTGCTAACGGGCGTTGTCGCATGGCTTTCTTATCAACATTCTTTTTCTTTTGATGCTACGCATGGAAACCGCAATACCTTAGCGGAGCCAACACAGCAATTATTAAAAGGCTTGCAACAACCGCTTACTTTTACTGCTTATGTTCCCGATGAGCCTGAATTGCATCAACAATTACGTGAGTTAGTGGCTAAATACCAAAAGTTTAATGATGCGATTTCGTTGGAAATTATTAATCCAGACCTTGAGCCTGCCCGCGCACAGGCAGATGGTGTCGAAGATCAACGCCAAGTGGTGTTAAAGCTGGGAAAACAATTAGAAGTGTTAGGTTCTGTTTCAGAGCAAAGCGTAGTTAATGCGATCCAGCGTTTACAACGCAATGATAATCGTCTGGTAATTTTTATTGAAGGGCATAAGGAAGCGGATTTATATTCTGAAAAATCATCAGGATTACAGGATATTGCAACGGAGTTGCACCGTAAAGGGTATAAATTACAACCACATGCTTTATTAAGCACTAACTCATTGCCCCAAAATACCAGTTTTGTGGTCATTGCAGCACCAAAACAGGCTTATCTTCCCAAAGAAGTGAGTATTATTGAGGCGTATATTCAACAAGGTGGCAATTTACTCTGGTTAGAAGAGCCCGATAAAAAAACAGGGTTAGCATCCTTACAAAAAATGCTCACTATTACGATTCCAAAGGGGCGACTATTAAGTATTGATGATAAGCCGATGTTGAGTATCAATAGCCCTAGCATTATCCCCATTACACGTTACGGTGAAGCGGAATTAATGCAACAGCAGCAAGGTCAAACGTTATTTTCATCTGCCACGCTAGTGCAACGTGATCTTGCTGAAAAACCGATATGGGATTTTGATTCAATACTGACGACCTCCAATAAAGTCTGGCTGGAAACCAATACCCTTGCAGCCTCAAAAAATACTAAATTTGACCCTGATAGCACGGATATAGCAGGCCCTGTCTCACTAGGAATTGCTTTAAGTCGCGAGATCAAGGGTGAAGACTCCAAGCAGCAGCGTATTGTGGTCATTGGCGATAGTAGTTTTATGCAGAATGGTTTTATCGGCTATGCGGGAAATTTAGAACTCACCGAACACCTGTTTAACTGGTTGAGTGCGAATGAACATTTATTAGTGATTCCCGCCAAAGTTGCCCCTGATACCAAATTAGAAATGCAAGACTGGCAACTCTATACCCTTGGTATCTTTTTCTTATTTGTCTTGCCTATTGGATTAATGACCACAGGTATCGTGCGTTGGGTTAGGCGCAAAAAAAGTTAAGCTACTCCTACGAATTATATTTTATAAATATTGGCCTCTCTGTGGCTTCTATTTGTGCGTTGGTTTCCTTAGAGTAGCCTAATATTGTTATATATTTTGTAAGCCTGTTTTTGTGTTAACCGATATTTTTATTGCTAATGAAAAGGCTATATTTTGATAATAATAAGCAGCTTCATTGATAAAAACAGGGTATAAGTCATCCTCATCGTCGTCATTATAGGGAAAAGATATCCCGTCAATAGTATGAAATATTAAATCACCTTTTTTTAATCGTTTATAATCATTGTCCTGAAGATCCTCATGAATAATGGAGTGAGTTTCATCAGTATTATCAGTAGGAAAACTGACTACTTTTTTATGTTTGAAAACAGTAACGGATTGACTCAGCACAGGATTTACACCTGAATTTTTTTTACTGATAAATTCAAGAGCAGCATTAATAACCTTTTCTACTTTCTTATTAACATCATGTCTTAGAATGCCATTTGCTATAGGGCCGACTTCAATTGCCAGCCCAAAAGGTGCCATTGAGATTAGAAATGAATGTTCTGAACTGCCAGAATAATCATCAGCAGGAATATAGTAAATATAACAATCTGGAATGTATTTTTGTATATAGGCTGCTAGTTGAAAATTGTAATCCTTATTATCTGCCAGAATAAGGGTGATACCCATATTACTTGTCGTAGTATGTATATCAATAATTAAATCCCTTTCTGGGGCATCTTTTGCCCCCAGTTTTTGGCAAATAGCTTTTGCTCTGTTTGCTTCATATCCAGATAGAGATAAATCATTTAATTCAGAGCTTGCAAATGATCGATTCAGGTCTCTATCGATAAATCGAACGGATTGTTGATAGGCTTTAGGATTGCCTAATAATAAATCAATATTCAGATCGCTCCATTTTTTTTGTAAATTTCCCCTACCCAACTGGTTAATTAGATAGACTCCAGTGTCTTCATTTCCATGAGTCCCACCAACAATGGTTATATTTTCTATTTTCATAAGGTTAACTATTTTTTGTTGTTGTCCGTATTAGGCGGTAGATTTTCATTTCTTAACGCAAAAATCGCTGATAAGCAGGGTTATTGGTTTCATTGTTATACTCATAACCTAATTTATCTAAAAAGACAGAAAAATCATCTCGTTCTTGGGTTGGCACTTGTATTCCAACTAATACTCGCCCAAAGTCGGAGCCATGATTGCGATAATGAAAGAGGCTAATATTCCATTTTCCACCGATGCTTATTAAAAAATGCAGTAAAGCACCAGGGCGTTCGGGGAAAATAAAGCGGTATAACACCTCATCCTCTGCAACAGGGGCGTGACCACCGACCATAAAGCGTAGATGTACTTTTGCGACTTCATTATTACTTAAATCTTCAACAGAATATTGCTTGGCTTTAAGTTCGCTGAGTAATTGTTGCTTTTCCTCATTGCCTTTTGATAATTTCACCCCTGCAAAAACCTGTGCATTATGCTTATCCGAATAGCGATAATTAAACTCTGTAATGACACGATTACTAATGGCTTTGCAGAATTCTTGAAAACTACCGGGTTTTTCAGGAATGGTAACGGCTAATAAGGCTTCTCGTTTTTCACCTAATTCTGCACGTTCTGCAACGTGTCGGAGGCGGTCAAAGCTAATATTAGCGCCACTACAAATAGAAATTAACTGCTGGTTTTCTATTTTATGTTCACTGGTGTATTTTTTCATACCCGCCGTTGCCAATGCACCTGCGGGTTCTAATAGGGTGCGGGTTTCTTCAAACACATCTTTAATGGCAGCACAGGTTTCATCCGTTGATACGGTTATCATTTCATCAACCACTTTCAGCGCTATTTTTAATGTGTTTTCCCCTACTTGTTTAACAGCAGCCCCATCGGCAAAGAAACCAATTTGATCTAACGTGACCCGTTTATTTTGTTTAAACGACTCGGTCATACTGGCGGCTTCTTCATGTTCGATACCAATAATTTTGGTGGATGGACTGAGGTATTTTATATAACTGGCAATCCCAGAGATCAGCCCGCCTCCACCAACGGCTACAAAAATAATATCAATCGGGTCAGGGTGCTGGCGTAGTAGTTCCATACCGATAGTGCCTTGACCTGCAATCACATCTAAATCATCAAAAGGGTGCAAAAAAGTTAAATTATGTTTTTCTGCCAGCGTCAAAGCGTGCGCATAGGCTTCGTCAAAGTTATCACCATAGAGAATCGCCTTTCCGCCCCAGGATTCCACGCCTTTTACTTTAATTTCTGGGGTTATTTTTGGCATAACAATACTGGTCGCAACGCCCATTTTCATCCCAGACATAGCAACACCTTGGGCATGATTTCCTGCTGAGGCGGCAATAACACCACGTGATTTTGCCTCATCAGAAAGTTGAAACATACGATTAAATGCACCGCGTAACTTAAATGAAAAGACCGCTTGTAGGTCTTCGCGTTTTAGATAAATCTGGTTATTACAACGTTTTGAGAGCAGTTTAGCAAAATCAAGCGGTGTTTCCTTGGCAACATCATAAACACGTGCGGTAAGTATCTTTTCTATTAATGTTTTATTCACGGTAGCTTCCTTTTTTAAGAGGTAAAGCATATTCATATTATGGGAAGCTTTCAAACAAAAAATGTCAGTCAATTTTCTTGACTTAGCATACGACCAATTTATATTTTATCATTAAATCCTTTTAATTTTTGCGTTTAATAATCAAGCGTATATTAAGGTCCTCTAATTAAAAAATTCCGAGACCTATTGTGTGTGAAAACCAATCATGAAAAAGTGTTTATTGTTTTAAATATCCTAAATTTAACAATTTGAGCATCAATTCATAGAGATTTTCAGTGCTTTCTAATAAACTAACTTCTTTTAATATTGAGAGTTTTTAAGTTTAAACATAGGTAAAAAAAGGGCTAATAAAGATGAAATATAGGGCTTATTATTTTGTTATATTAATGACACTTTTATTACTAGGGGCTTGTGATAGCCAACAGAATGAAAGGCAAATTTTATCTAAATGTACTATTTTGGGAGGTGAAGCTAAACATTATGGAAGGGCCAATTATTTGCGCTTGTTTTATTCAATTAATCCTGAAAAATTTGCAACGACTTATCATAAAGTAGCGATGTTTGATAATAAATCCCACCGTGCAATGATTAATACTTATACTATGGCATTGAGACGTATTAAGACCAATGATAAAAATGCTATTAATTTAATCCATACAACTGAAGCATTGGTACGTTTTGTACAAAATTTTGTTGATCATGATTATGCAAAAGCCTCGATGCATCGTAGTAAAAATAATCCTAAATCTGATGCTTTTTTTATGGAGATTAACCATATTGTAAAATTTGACTACAATATAGAGGGGTTTGATAAGAATGAAGCAACATTTAAAGGTTTGCTTGAGCAGTATACTCAAGCGTTGAGTGCTTATTCTTATAAGTATCAATTAAGTAGGTAATGAACAAAATTTATGAGTAAGCTGACAGAAGAACAACGTCATAATGACCGTATGAAACGCACTAAAGAAATTGTTGATCAACGCATTGCTGAGGCGCAACAGCAACAGGGTGTTTTTATTTTACTAACAGGTAATGGCAAGGGTAAAAGTTCCTCCGCTTTTGGGATGGTTGCACGTGCTTTGGGGCATGGGCAACAAGTAGGGATTATTCAATTTATAAAAGGTCGTATGGAGACAGGGGAGCAAAGTTTTTTTACTTCACAGCAACAAGTTGATTTTCATGTGATGGGGGATGGTTTTACATGGGAAACTCAAAATCGGGATCAGGATAAAGCATCAGCACAGAGTGCTTGGGAAATTGCTAAGAAGATGTTGCAAGATGAGAGTTATCATCTGATTATTTTTGATGAAATGACCTATCTATTTAAATACGATTATTTAGAATTAGATGCAGTGCTTAATGCCATTAAGCAACGCCCTAAGATGCAAAATATTGTGATAACGGGACGAGGGGCGAAGAAGGCATTAAAAGAGGCAGCTGATACCGTCAGTGTGATTATGGATGAAAAGCACGCCTTTAAGGCGGGTATCAAAGCACAAAAAGGCATTGAATGGTGAGTAAAATAGCTTCCTGTCCCGCTGTTTTCATCTCTGCGCCTGCATCAGGGCAGGGCAAAACAACCATTACAGCAGGGTTAGCACGGTATCATCATCAGCAAGGTCGTCGGGTGCGTGTTTTTAAAACAGGTCCTGATTATTTAGACCCGCTAATCTTACAAAGTGCTTCTTATCACCCTGTTGAGCAAATTGATCTATGGATGATGGGGGAAAATTATTGCCGTAAAGTGCTTTACCAAGCAGCGTGTGAAGCAGATTTAATACTGATTGAAGGGGCAATGGGATTATTTGATGGTGATCCTAGTAGCGCTGATTTAGCTGAATGTTTTGGCATCCCTATTATTGCAGTGATTAATGCAAAAGCAATGGCGCAAACCTTTGGTGCGATTACGCTGGGGTTAACCTCATTTCGTCAACGTTTAAATTTTATAGGTGTTATTGCAAATGGTGTGGCAAGCCAGCGTCATCAAAATCTAATTGAGCAAAGTATTCCTGAAAATATAACATTGTTGGGCTGTTTTCCTCGAAAAGAAACAATGGAGTTACCTCATCGTCATTTAGGATTAATTAACCCTAATGAAATAGAGGATTTTGAACAGCGACTTGAACGGTTAGCAAAAGAAATTTCATTAACCAATATAGGGTTATTTCCTAGGCCTGTAGAATTTTCAAACTCAATAAAGGAGCCTCTTGAGGCTAAACTATCGTCGTGTAAAATTGCGGTTGCTAAAGATGAGGCATTTAGCTTTATTTATGCTGAAAATATACGTTTGCTAGAGATTTTGGGGGCATCTATTGTCTACTTCTCTCCCTTGCATGACAAAACACTTCCAGAGGCTGACGTTTTATGGTTTCCTGGTGGGTATCCTGAGCTACATAAAGAAAAGCTACAAAATAATAGCATCCTGCATCAAGCAATTTTCAAGCACTATCAAGCGGATAAAAAAATATTGGCGGAATGTGGGGGGATGCTTTATCTACAAAAAACACTAACAGGTATTGAGGGTGATACCGTCAATATGGTCGGTTTGATTCCAGGTGATGGTCATATGCGCCGTCGGAGTGGTTGTCAGGGAATGCAGACTGCTTTGCTACCAGAAGGCAATATTCGAGCCCATGCACACCATCATTCTCGCAGTGAAAATACAATGGAACCAATTACCTATGCTAAACGTGCTACTCACACAGCGCTTGGGGAAGCCATTTACCGTAGCAAAGGCTTAACGGCTTCTTATTTGCATCTGTTTTTTCCCTCTAATATTAATGCAACTATTCAATTATTTTCTTCTTAATATACCTCTCATCAGAAAATTAAGATCTGAACTTTTTTCAGATTTATTCATCAACTCTTGTAATAGCCTCATCATTTGTTCTTTTAACCAGCATTTAGTTTATTCTATGGTAGAATTTATGAGCAATTTCAAATATAAATACCCCTCTTTTAACAATCCATGTTAGCTTGTTAATAAATTTGACGAAGACTATTAGTATTTTTTATGATACTAATACAGGAAATACTTACCGCTTAACTGACAAGATTTGAAATCATGATTTTTTATAAAAGGTATAAGACAAACTATCTTCATTTCAGTCGCAAGAATTATAAGTTATTAGAGTCAAAGAAGAATAGATACGCCACCCTTGATGATGATGTCTTATTTACTGATATTTCACGCTTAACGGCATGCAATCTGCCGCGTGATATTTTGATGACATGCGAAGGAACTAGTCACTTACAATATAAACACCTTGATTATATTCACCTATTGCGTAGTGGTGACCAATTAAGTGTTATTGTTGATGTTAATTATTCCCTTCAAGAATGGAGGGAAAATATAAATTTGTTATCATTTGTGGAGTCATTACGTAAAAAAGTAAAAGACCTTTACACAATTTCCTCAAAACAACGGAATATTTTTGATGAAGGGCTGGTTAACGTTCGTTTTGAATTAAAAGCAGATTGTGGAACCAGTATTGAAAGTATGGTGAATTTACTCGATACACTGTTACATCAAGAACACCAAAACCTACTATCATATAAAACAATCCATTACAAAATATCACTCGCAAGACGCCATCAACAAGCAGGAAAATCATTACTGCACTATCTCTATCGGGTGATGGAATACAAAAACCTAAGTGATGACTTGAC
>JAGLDT010000330.1 GCA_023145485.1 Cocleimonas sp.
GACTTTTTCCAATAATCATTCCCCTCTTTATTGGCTCTAATAACGTGAGTTCTGCGTTTATTTTCAATGTGTTAGATATAGCATGGAGTTTTAGGTATCTGCTAGCAGCTCAAGGTCTTGGTTCGAGAAATGAATTTCTGGCATTTTATCCCGATAGGTATAACCGATTAACCCGGCTATTAAATTAACGAGAAAATTCATGGGGCTCCGGTGTCGCGTATGATCAATACAGCATGAATTTTTTAATAAATCATTAATGGTTTCAATAATTGATCTTTTACGTAAAAGAACCTTATCCTCTATAGGAATAAGCTTATTTTTCATATTTTTTTTAATGGGGGTAACTAATCGAACTTTTTTTTCGATAAGCGCTTGAGTTAATGCTTTTGATATATAGCCTTTATCTCCAAATAAGCGCCCCCATAAGCCTTGAGTCATTCCGGGTATCGGCACTCGATCATCGGTGTTTCCCGGCGTTAAATCGAATGAGAGCAATTCGCCTTTGTCGTTGGTAATTAAATGAAGTTTGAACCCGTAAAACCATCCCATAGTGCTTTTGCCTCTGGCGGCTAAGTCCTTGAAAACCTTATTTGAATTAATTCTTTTATTATGGCAAACGACGATTTTAGTAGAATCGACAAAAGCAATGCCTGTCACCGATCCCAAGCGAGTCTGAAGATAAAAAAACAAGGGCAAGCAGGTTTGTTTAATCAATGTTACGAATCGAGTATAACTCACAAGTTTTGGAAAGGCTTTACTCATATGACGACGGACATAGCTATAGAATGCTTTAAAATGACGGAAGCCATTGAACCGATGAAAGAACACCAGAATACTCATCACTTCGCTCAACGCCAATTGGGAGGTCCAAGGGTCACCCGGATCGCCGGGAAATTGATGTTCATAAGTCTTTTCTGCTGCGTTACAAAAATCATCAATATCACAAAATATTTGTGTTATATCCACGGCGTCACCTGGTAATGAAAAAGTTATAAATAAGCAGTTTATAATAATCAAAAAATAATTGGGTATTTTTTTAAGGCAAGGATAAGGTATACAGAAGCTTACTTAGGTAATTACTTAATCCGTTGATTAATAATGGAAAACTCACGTTATTATATTTGACATAATCGATGAACACTACCAAAGACCAAGAATTTATAGATCGCCTTAATCAACACCCTAAACTACGCAACCGTGTGGATGCCTTGCTTAATGTTGTAGAGAATGTAGCGGGCGATTGTACTAAAGCCGATGATGCAGAAGACTATGTCATTGAAGAGTTGCGAAAAATGGGAAATGACGCACTTCATTGCTGGGGAGAAAAGAGCGCAACCAAGAGTGCTGAACAGATAAGAGAACATTCGCCTGCACTTCATCGCAATGGTAAAAAAAAATCTGCTGGCACTCGACCTTCGGAGCAATAGAAGTGACCGAAATACTCTTTCGTAGCCCTGGGAAACAAGAGAGACCGTTTAGTGATTCTGCAGGGCTAACAGCACGTTGCTGTTCAATGCCTCTACAGCGAGCAATGACTGACTTTGGAGCAGATCATGCTTTTGGAGAAGTCCCTGCAAAGCTACAGGAACATTATGGTATTCAAATGCCCATCAGTACTATCCGAAAAATCACCGAATTCCATGGCCAGCAAATGCATGATCAAAGCACCTTATCTTCCTTGCCAACGGCCCAAGGGTGTCGGCAACAAATTGCTGAGATTGATGGCTGTATGCTGCCAATTGTTACCATGAGAGACGATGACGGAGACAAGCGAAAAAAGAAACTATTGCACTGGAAAGAGGCTCGGTTAGCTTTGGTTCATGAAGAAGGATCGGTTGAGCCTAAATTTGAGGCTACTTTTGCAGCAAGCGTTGATGTTGCAGGGAGGTCACTGTTGAATTGTGCTGTTTTAGCCGGTTTAGGGGTCAACACGAAGGTCCATGGTGTGGGAGATGGAGCCTCATGGATTGAAACTCAGATAAAAGATAAATTTGGAGACCAAGGAAGCTACCTGATTGATTTTTATCATGTCTGTGAATATTTGGCCGAGGCATCAACCGACTGTGCAGCGAATGATGATGACTGGATGAATACTCAGAAACAACACTTAAAAAATAACCAGTATGCTCTCGTTATTGAAAACCTGAAAGCTCATTTAGAACCGGATGAGGTTGAAAATGCAAAGGCACCTGTGCGTGCCACCGATATTTGAGCAATAGAACAGACCAACTTGACTATAAAGGGGCGATAGAAAAAAATTTGCCCATAGGGTCGGGAGAAATAGAAAGTGCCCACCGCTACGTCATTCAGAAGCGTTTAAAATTATCGGGGGCATGGTGGAAGCCGGAAAATGTTCAGCCCATGCTAGCATTGAGAGTTATTAGAGCCAATAAAGAGTGGAATGATTATTGGAAAAAGTCTGCTAAAGCTGCTTGATACTTCGATGAATTCCCCGCACTTTTAATCGCACCCCTCTGGAAAGGCTGAACGCCATACCCGGTTCGAACAAAGAAAACGACGAGACCCAAAGGCCAGGATCAGAAAAGTCTCGGTGTTAACAGACAACCCTGAATGGATACCCTGGACTCAATTCCCCTACAAAATGCTGCAAAAGCGTTATCAATCCCTTCTTATCAAACATCTAAAAGAGCAGATTGATGCCATCATCAATTCTGAAAATTCAGATCCAGAGCTGAGGGTCTTTTCTGATCCTGCCCTCACAAAAACTTTTTTTGATGACCTTAAAAAGGAATACCAAAATGGCTTCTTTGTTCATGTTACTGAGGAACGGACGGATCTTAAATTGACCGCTGCCTATATTGGCAGGTATGCCAGACGTCCGCCTTTATCTGAACTCAGGATCAAACGTTACACCGGCGAGTATCTTTCTTTTGAGTTTAAAGACTACAGGAACAATGGAAGCAAGGTGTTGTACACATTAAAAACCCTTGAGTTCATCAGAAAATTGGTTCGCCATATTCCTCCGCATTACTTCAATGTCATACGACATTATGGACTTTCTGCCAGCCGCGTTAAAACGGTATACAAAATAATCACCGACAAGCTACTGGGAAAAGCGTCTGATATCAAGACAGCCAAAAATTGGCGAGAAAGGCAAACAGAATTCCGGGGTAAAGACCCACTGCTTTGTAATATTTGCCAGAGGGTCATGGTCTTTGTTACGGCTTATATTCCCATCCCCCTACCCTTGATTCGGCGAAAGCTACAATCTGCCTTTCCCTAAAATCAACTCGATCTATAGGATTACTGCGCCCTATTTATGGTCATTTGCTTATTATTAGAGCGTTTTTCTAGAAAAATGATTAAAAAAACCTGTTGATGAGAAACCCTTAACCCAAAAACCACTCAAAACTCGTTTTTTACATAAAGTTGAGAAAATTAATCAAAATTTTGTTTTTCCGAAACATGTAACATCCAGTTCGACATCTACTCACGAGATGATATTCCTCAATTGCTCCGCGGTTTACAACATATTTACAATGACACAAAAGCACGTGATGCCATCCTTGAACAATTAGGTTTCGTCATTATTGCAGAGACAGACCCTGATACGGGGCGCCCCGGGATGAGCTTATGGTCAATCTTAGTTCTAGGTGTATTGCGACTCGGATTGAACTGCGATTATGACCGCGTCATGGAGCTGGCCAATGAGCATCTCACACTGCGTGAAATGCTAGGGCATGGTTCATTTGATCAAGGCAAACGATATGGTCTGCAAACCATCAAAGATAACGTCACTAAACTAAGCGAAGAGATTCTAACTTCAATCAACCACGAAATAGTTAAACAAGGCCATCAGATACTCGGACAGGAAAATGCAGACCTTCTTGGGCGTTGCGACTCCTTTGTTGTAGAAACGGATGTTGATTTCCCTACCGATATCAAACTACTGGTCGACGCTATGCGTAAACTGTTGGTAGCCTGTGGTAAAGCCGACAAGACAGTGAATGAAATCAAAGGGTGGAGACAATGGACTCATCTTTATAATGGGTTGCGCAATCTAGGTCACAAAGCGAGCAAGCTAAAGAAATCGAATTCAAAAAAAGCGGAACAGGTAGAGAAACGTGACCAGCTCATCAAACAAAACTACCAGCGACTTCTTGAGCAAAGCCAGCTATTGCTGGATAGAGTACAACAAACCTACAAAGAATTACAGA
>JAGLDT010000331.1 GCA_023145485.1 Cocleimonas sp.
CCAAGGAAAATATCGGTAATATCACGACGACGACAACGTGAACCATTAAGAAAATATTTGGACTGTCCATCACGGGTAATCAGACGTTTAGTAGAAATTTCAGAGAATTGCGCATACTCACCTCCTAAACTGCCATCTGAATTATCAAAGACTAGCTCCACAAAAGCCTGTCCTACAGGCTTGCGTCCTGATGATCCTTTGAAAATGACATCATCCATTGATGCGCCACGCAAATGCTTGGCAGAACTTTCACCCATGACCCAGCGAACCGCATCAATGGTATTAGATTTCCCACAACCGTTGGGCCCCACAATGCTGGTGAGATTGCTACGAAGATCAATGGTAGTCGGATCAACAAAGGATTTAAAACCAGCGAGTTTGATTTTACTTAGGCGCATGTATAAAACGATGTTATTAGAAAAAACAGGATAATAAGAGAGCGTTAACACGGTTGCAATGTTTATCATTATAAGCAGATGTAATGATAGGGAATAACGTATCTTTAATAGGGGAAATATAATGAATAATCGTACCCTATTTAATTACTTAAAGGTTTGTAGATTAATAAAATAAGTCCCCCTATAATCTTAATATGAATGATTAATAAACAAACAATATTACCTAGGATAACATTATGGTTAAATCTATCCCCCGCCCCTTTGGCTTATTTATGTTTTTTTGTTGGCTACTTGTGATTGCCTTTTTGACCCTGCCAAGCAATGCTGAGGAATCGTCAATGGATGAGTCCTTAAAAGTTGCGATTAAACCCAGTGAGCCTTGGGTTATGTATGATGAAAATTTACCCGAATCTGAACGTAACCCAATTGGTTTTAGTATTGATTTATGGAATGAAATTGCCAGCTCTTTAGGGCGAGAAACAGAATGGGTTTATCAGAAAACGACCCCTGATGTCATTAATATCACTGAAGACGGCGAGGTTGACCTTGGCATTGCAGCCATTACCATCTCTTCAGAGCGCGAAAAACGGGTTGATTTTTCAAACTCGATGTATGAAACGGGGTTGCAAATTATGGTATCCAGTGCCAATAGCAATAATAATCCCTTGTTTGTGTTGATGGACGAGTTAAAAAAATTACTCACATGGACGGTACTGGGTTGGTTAGTGGTGATGCTAGTCGTGAGTTCTCATATACGTTTATTGGTTGATCGTATTAGTACCGATAATTTCTTTCCACGCGGTTATTTTAAAGCCATATATGAGGTTTTATGGTGGGGGATTACCATGTTAGTGACATGGGAAACACCACAAAGTAAAGGTTTAGCCCGAGCGATTGATCTTTCATGGCATTTAATCGGTTTAATTGCGATGAGTATTATGACCGCTGTGGTCACCGCAGCGCTTACGTCTCAAGCCATTGTCGGCAGTATTCAATCAGAAAAAGACTTACCTGGAAAGCGTGTTGCTGCCGTTGCTACCGATGCACCGCGTAAATATCTCAATAAAATAGGGGCTGATGTTGTCCCTGTAAAAAGTATTGAAGAGGGGATGAAATTATTACGTGAAGATAAAGTGGAAGCTTTAGTGCATGACGGCCCTCGTTTATCGTATCTTGCAGGAAAAATAAATAAAGCCGAAAAGAAATCCATTTTTCTAGTGATTCCTGCTGTGTTCAATGCACAAAATTATGGCATTGTTTTGCCTCATGACTCCCCCTTGCGTGAAGCGATTAATAAAACGCTATTAAGATTAAGGGAAACGACAGGTTTAAAAGATAGCTTTCATGAGACTTTGCGTAAAAAGTGGATTCCAAAATAACCCTATAAGGACCGAAGATTTAATAACATCCGAAACTA
>JAGLDT010000332.1 GCA_023145485.1 Cocleimonas sp.
GTAAGGATAACCCAGGGTATAATTATTATAATGATGGTAACAAATTAGACTCTACGACTCTACAAGGATTTAGGGATAACTATAATAATAATAAAGATACAGATTTATCTTTTGATAATCACGTAAATTAAATAGTTAAAAAGACAAATAATTATATTGACTTGTGTGTTAATAGGCCATATTCAGTGTAAACATAAGTCCATAATCGTTCCGTTCTTTAAGACATTAGTTAGACCTATCCGCCTTGAGTATGGAAATGTAGTTTGGAATACAAGGCTTAAAAAGCATATAACGCACTGAAGCTGTTCAAAGAAGGTTTACTAAGCGCATTATTGGTTTCAAAGACATGGAATGTGAAGAAAGGCTTAGGAGATTATACTTACCTAGTTTTGAATTTAGACGCCTTAAAGGTGACAAGAGTCAGTTAAGATAACGCACGGAATCTGTGACGACAAGACAACTCAATCGCTTTTCAAACTTAACAATGCTACCAGTACTAGTAGCGTAATTACAAGAGGCCACATACATGTACAAAGTAACAAAATGTTCCACTAAATCTGTCAAATTTTCAAACTTTTTTTACTGACAGAGTTGTTAACTATTGGAATAATGTACCTCAGAATGTTGTGTCTGCAAAAAACAGTGGATACTTTCAAAAACAAAGTATATACTTCGAGCTTCTTATGGAAACATTTTAAGTATACTACAAACATTAGTACGGATTTATATATGCGCTCCCAAACTTGATGCGTAATTCATAGAGCAGGCAAGTAGCCTACAGAAGCCGTATAAGATCATTTATGATGTGATAAAGTTTTCATGTGTCATGTAAAATGATGAATTCTCAACACAACGATGCATTTTTCGAAGGGCATGGGTTTGTGTGTGACTTAGCAAAAGCAGAGCTGGGGGCTTTGAAGGCAGAGTTATGAATGCAGTGCTGGGACTGGAAGTGTCAAGACAACTGTCTAAAGAATCCCACTTTCAAAATTCTGATTCATATGGGTCATTCTCCAAAACTGTGCACCAGTTTTGTGACATGACGAAAA
>JAGLDT010000333.1 GCA_023145485.1 Cocleimonas sp.
TTAAAGATTTAGGCGACCTATCTCACGCCTCTGTAGTGTATTCGCGTGATGCACGTTATGCCTATGTGTTTGGACGTGATGGCGGATTAAGTAAAATTGATATTCTCTGTGGCAAGTTAGTCAAGCGTATTGTGCAAGGCGGCAATAGCATTGGTGGTGCGATCTCACAGGATGGAACACTGATTGCAGTTTCTAATTACGAACCGGGTGGCGTAAAAATATTCTCTGCCGATGATTTAGCTCTGATCGCAGATATTCCTGCATCTAAAGTGGATGATAAAAAGAATTCAAAAACAGTGGGTCTAGTCGATGCACCTGGGCAAAATTTTGTATTTAGCCTTTATGACACCGGTGAGACATGGACGGTTAATATGCGCGATCCTAAAAAGCCTAATATTACGCGCTACAAGAATATTGGCAAGCTTCCTTACGATGGCTTAATCACCCCTGATGGACGGCATTATATTGCGGGTTTATTTGGTGAAGATGGCATGGCATTACTGGATTTATGGCATCCAGAAAAAGGCATGCAACGGATTATGAATGATTACGGGCGCGGTGAAAAAAAGCTTCCCGTGTATAAAATGCCACATTTAGAAGGCTGGGCAATGGCAGGAAATCGCGCTTTTTTGCCCGCAGTGGGTCACCATGAAGTACTGGTTGTGAATAGTAAAGATTGGAAACAGCAAGCGCATATCAAAGTTCACGGGCAACCTATTTTTGTGATCGCAAGACCTGATGGACGCCATGTTTGGGTTAATTTTGCCTTCCCAAATAACGACACGGTGCAGGTGATTGATACTGAAACACTAAAAATTATTAAAACATTGAAACCGGGCAAAGGCACTTTGCATATGGAATTCACCCCACGCGGTGAAGCGGTCTGGGTTTCGGTGCGTGATAAAGACGAAGTACAAATTTATGACACCGAAACATTAGAAAAGAAGGCAACGCTGTCCGTCACTAAACCCAGCGGCATATTTTTCACCTCACGCGCACACACAACGGGGCTATAATCATGAACATCAATGGGCTAGAACAAAATTTATTAAATGATTATCAACGGGGTTTTTTCCTAAATAGCACCCCGTTTGCAGAGATTGCGAAGCAAAATAACACCGATAGCGCCACTATTTTGCGTAAGATAAAGCAACTTAAACAAGCGGGTGTTATTGCTAGAGTAGGCCCTGTATTTCGTCCTAATACCATTGGTGTCAGCACCTTAGCTGCCATGAAAGTGCCTCTCCATCAGCTAGAAGCCATTGCTGAAATGGTGAACCAATACCCTGAAGTGAATCATAATTATGAACGCGAACACGCCTTTAATCTTTGGTTTGTCGCTACCGCATCAGATCAACAACACCTTGCAAATGTATTAAGGGATATAGAAAGAGAAACGGGCATTCCCGTCATGAACTTGCCACTGGTTAAAGAATTTCATATTGATTTAGGCTTTAAAATGTCATTGCAAGGTAAGCGTTCAGCCACCGCCATTGATAAACATTACTCTAGCGAACAAGTGGTTCAACATGCTCAACCTAATGACGCAATCCAACAACAATTAATCGCCGAAATTCAATCGGGATTGCCCATTGTCGAACAACCCTACGCTGAAATAGCGATAAAATTAGGCGTTAATGAGCAGGAAGTGATTCGCAGACTTGATACCATGATCACTTCAGGCGTAATTCGTCGCATGGGGATTATTGTACGCCATCGTAAACTAGGCTACCGCGCTAATGCAATGGTGGTATGGGATATTCCTAATGATCAAATTAATCAACTAGGACAAGCATTAAGCAAAATAGACAGCATCACCCTCTGCTACCAACGCCCTCGTTATGCACCCCATTGGAACTATAACCTGTTCACTATGATTCACGGTCAAGACAGAATTAGCGTCGAAGCCTGTATTAAAAACATTGTAAAAAAATTCAACCTAGAAACTATCGACAAATCAGCTCTGTTCTCAAAACGTTGTTTCAAGCAACGCGGTGCATGTTATAGTTATTCCAGACCAGAAACCCATTTTCAATTAGCAAGCAATGGGGGATAACATTGTCAACTACCCCTGAGCTAAAGACACGGGGGCTTGAGTCGTGAGGCTTAGGATAGGTCTTCGGACTAAATAGGTGATTAGGCTAAGTTCTTCGAGAGCTACGTTGTTTAAGTTATGACACCCGTGGATGCCTCCCAAGT
>JAGLDT010000334.1 GCA_023145485.1 Cocleimonas sp.
ACCTGTGTTATCTCACTTGGTGTATGGACACCCCTATCAGGCCTATTCCTTAGTTGTCTGACTGACCTGTGTTATCCAGGGTTCGTTCAGGTCAGGGAAAGCTGAAAAAGTTGGAAAATCAGAAAACGTTTTCCAGTCACCAGAAAGTCAGGGAATATAGATTATTCTATTCACCAGTTGTCAGGGAAAGTCAGAAAATTTGAAAATTCATGGGTAGAAATTCAAAATTCAGTAGGCAAACTCTTATTCTTTGAAGCAGGAAAAAAAGCTACAGAAATAATATTCCAATGATCGAAGAGCGTTGATCATAGTTCAGTCTAGTTACCACAATTGTCTGAAATAACTGATACCCAAATTCGTAATGTTTACATTTTTTCACATATGTGTGTCTTCTATGTCCACTACTTATGCTAAAGTTGGAACAAGGGTTGCATGGTATTATTTATTTGTCTGGAAAACCATATTTTGGTCAGGGAATGTCAGGGAATTTTGTGCTTAAAATCCTGAATGAACCCTGACATTGACGTTGTTCGTCTCTCCTCCCCAGGCAGGGTTTCATCACGGAGACGTGCTCCCTCAACACGCTGATCGCCAAGTACCTGCCCTTGGAACTGCGCCAGGAACTGATTCCCATTGCACGCTCCGGAAACCAGCTGCAACCCTAAGTCGGAGCAAAACAATCTAAACCCCAAGGCGACTGCCATGGCCAGCATTCAGAAGGAAAAAAAAAAGATGAGTTGGATGGGATGTATAATAAAACAATGTCTGACTTGTATTTATAATTTCCTTTTAAATTAAAGTGTGAAAGTGATAGTTTGCATCAACTTGCAGTTGCAGAACTCTTCTGAAGCAAACCAAGTTATGTGTATGTTTTCATGTCCATTATGTTAGGAAACTGTAAAAATATATGCCTGTAAATATTTGTTAATATCTGTCAAAAACAAAAACAAAAATCAAAAGCTCCGGTTCTTTTTTTATAATTCAGTTATTGTTGTTTGCGTGTTGTGCATGCGTTTACAAAATCACCGCCGTAGCCAAGACAACTTCGCCAGATTGGAGCACGCAGTGACCAAAACTTTAAAATCATGGGAATTCTTCACCCTTACAGACCTCGCATTGTGCTGATAACCACTACTGGTAAGAATTGGCAGTGTAAAAACTGTAAGAATGATTGTTATTATCATGTCCCGCTATGCAGATAACCACTACTGGTTCCTGTAAGAAGCCCAACTTAATCATGTTCTCATGCCAATAAAAACGGAGGGACTCTTTTTTTTGCCAAAATGAGAACTGATCTCTTTAGTCTATTAACTATAAGACAAGTTTCTCACATTCTGGGTCATCCCGGTGGAATGCGTTCCCACGGCGACTCAAGTGGAGTCGACCAAAGGCTACTGTTTTGCGCAGGTCTGGTTTTCATAACACAAGAATTGGGCTTACTACACAAACCAGTAGCAGGAGATAATAATAATAATGATCGGTTTTACAATGCCAATTCTTACAAAGTTCAGAGTGCTCTACTGTATACAAAGAACAAGGAAGGATGGAGTTATTTATTATTTATTTATTGAAGGCTTATAGCCCCTTCAACCACACAGGGTCACCTCAGAGCTTTTCACTAGTTCAAATGTGACCAGCTCTCGCAAAACCCGTGATAAGTCGCACAGGCCG
>JAGLDT010000335.1 GCA_023145485.1 Cocleimonas sp.
GTGTTGATGAAATCCTAACCTTTTGAAGGATCTGGAAGCAAGCATCATTTTAAAAACACGTGATAGGTTAACTTTAAGTTTAAAAGTAATGCTATTGTTTTCAGTAATTAATTCAAAAGCTGGAGCGCACTTTACATTTGGCATAATTAATATTATTGTTCAGTTTGTTGTCAAAGCAAACCAGGAAGTCATAGTTTATTCTGTGCTGTTTCTTTTTAGATACAGAATGTAACAAGCTGACGACCACAAGCAAAATGGCACACAACTTCTTTGTTGTGGGTGGGTGAGCTGTCTTTTCACAAGTTTTTGTTCAGACAAATCATGGGATTTTCCACAATTCTTATTCGCAAATGATCCCTCATGTCATGTGAAATTACTTAATAATTTGACTGATGATTGGTTGGGGTCCGAGAACAGCCAGATGAGTGTACTTGTAGAAAAACGACTAAAATATATAACATACTGTAATTAGTGTAGACAATAATCATATTGCAATATAATATACTGTAATTTAAACACAAATCATATTGCACTATAGTCTATACTGGTTTAAATTTAAAAGCACGAAAACAGGAAACAATAAAATGGGCATTGGGCGGTATTATGACTGTGACATGATATAGATAAGTGGAAGAATAGATGCTCCATTGTTGTGTGTGTGTGTGTGTACTCTGTGTGTGTGTACTCTGTGTGTGTGTGTACTCTGTGTGTGTGTGTGTGTGTGTGTGTGTGTGTGTGCATGCAAGCATGTGTGTGTTGTGAATGTTAAAATCAACATAGACTGTCAACCAATAACAATGGAGACCGCACACACACACATGAATTGATATATATATATATACATGTTCAAAAACTGTATTCTGTTTTTCACACTCGCAAACCAGTCTTCATTCATTTACTTTCTGATATATGGAGTTACTTGTCAACTCTCTTGTTTCCATTGTTGTATCACACACATAAAAAGCTGCAAAAAGACAATGGCAAATTGATGACGTTCAATGTTCCTGAAGTGACAGTTATGACAAACCTGATGAAACGGATGAAGATTCTGCTCCTGATTTTCAAGCTGATTCAGATGACGAAAATTGGACTTGGAGAGTCAAAGAAGTGAGGAAAGTGATG
>JAGLDT010000336.1 GCA_023145485.1 Cocleimonas sp.
ACTAGGATTCCATTATCAGCTGAACAAATAGACAAAGGAACGACAAAGATTGCATGATTATTCGAATAGAGAAAGCAACGACTAGAATTGCATGATCAGAAAAATAGAGAAAAACACGACTAGGGTTGTAATGGTCAGCTGAATACAGAAGGTACGACTAGCATTGCATGATCAGCCGAATAGAGAAAGGTACTACTAGAATTGCATGATCAGCCGAATAAGTAAAGAAACATAACTGGTAAACTAGCCTTGGAATGTTGATATTGTCCCCCCTAAGAAGAGATCGTTTTTATCATTTATGTTTCTAAGAATCGACGTAACTTGGATTATTAATTGCAAAACAAAGCTAACTCATTTGGCGAAAACTGCCGACTTCACGGATGCATATTTACAGGAGTTAGATAAAGCAAAATAAATGAACACCTGAAGTGGGCCAATATTCAGACCATAGTAGTAAAACAATGGCAAGTGTTTGACATTGGACCACAGTATAAAAAATTAGAAGTTGTAGCGCACTTCATACAGCCAAGAGGCCGCAAGATTTCAATACTTTAATCGTGAAATGAAATTGAAAATCATGCAATCCCTTTCAGCAACATTTTGTGCACATTTTTTTAAAGACAGTATGTAGAAATTTGATGTTATCAGTAGGCTATGGCTATGAAAAAAACAAACAAGCTGGTCCAGTGATATAAAAAAAAGTCAAGCGACAAGGTCACAAAAACTGGCCTACTGTTGAAGCAAGTTTAATCAATGCTTACTTAATTGTCAAGATAACTCAATGCTGTTTTTTGCCTTTGCTGACCAACTGAGATCTTGCATCAAGGTCAAGGTCACCGAAAGGAGCCTAAGTATGCCATGCATTAGTCTTCCGTCATGCCAAGTTTGAATGCCACAGCTTAAATATTTTCCAAGATATTAGTTCTGGTTCAGCCAGAGCATGGGCTGTTTGTTATGACCTAAACTCTCGTCATCCTGATATGACCTTCGCAGCTGACTGGGCATTAAAAACCAATTATTTATCTATCTACCTAAACTATTACTGCTATGTTGACTCGGCTACAGTGTGTCACTTGTCAAGGCAGCGGCAAAAGTACTGTTTGATGTCATGTCTTAACTTCTGACGAGCATGAATTACTTCTTTCATGTTGACGCTTATAAGGTTTTTTCCAAAACATGCAAGGTACAATTTACACGCAGGTACAAAATCCCAGACTTTACCCTACTACTAGGATTGCATGATCAGCGAAATAAATAGAGAAAGGTACGACTAGGATTGCATTTTACGCCCAGTCAACCGCCAACGGTCATATTGGGACAAAACAAAATGTATTGCTCTTTTGCTGCCACAAGCAAAATTCTGATTCACTCTTTTGCACATTCTGCTG
>JAGLDT010000337.1 GCA_023145485.1 Cocleimonas sp.
ACTTGATCTTGTTTTTTGCACTAGAGCTAAATATAAAAGTGTTACCTAGCTATGAATCACGCCCATATTATGTCATATAGAAACAACACAAGGATTTAGAAAAGAGCTAGGTCTTTAGGCTATCCTTGCATTTCGTGTCTCAAGGCAGGTTGTCTTGCTAATAAATACTCTTTTAATTTTTAATGAAGCATGAATTAATAGCAACGACCTTATTCTTCAAATTGACCCAATGCCATTAATTTTTTATAGCGTTTATCAAGTAATTTATCGATACTCAAAGAGCGGACTTCACGTAAACTGGCTTGCAGTGCTTCACGCAAAGCATTAGCAACGGCATCATAATCACGGTGCGCACCACCGAGAGGCTCAGGAATAATACGATCAATTAAGCCATGTTTGCTTAAAATTTCTGAGGTAATCCCCAATGCTTCGGCTGCTTCATCGGCTTTATTAGCATCTTTCCATAGAATAGAGGCACAGCCTTCAGGAGAGATGACTGAATAGGTGCTGTATTCAAGCATCATGACTTTATCTGCAACACCAATCGCCAGTGCTCCTCCTGACCCCCCTTCACCGACGACTGTGGCAATAATCGGTGTCCGCAGTTTTGCCATTTCGTATAAATTGCGTGCAATAGCTTCACTTTGCCCGCGCTCTTCTGCACCAACACCTGGGTAAGCGCCTGGTGTATCGATGAAGGTAATGACGGGAATATGAAATTTTTCAGCCAGTTTCATTAAGCGAAGTGCTTTACGATAGCCTTCTGGACGTGGCATGCCAAAATTACGTCGGATATTTTCTTTGGTATCACGACCTTTTTGATGACCTATAATCATAATGGGTTGATCATCAAAACGGGCGATACCTCCAACGATTGCTTGATCATCCCCATAATGACGATCACCATGCAATTCTTGAAAATCACAACAAAGACGTTCAATTAAGTCGAAGGTATAAGGACGGGAAGGGTGTCTGGCTAATTGCCCTATCTGCTTAGATGTCAGTTTATTGAAAATACTTTTTGTTAATGCTTGCGCTTTTCCTTCCAGTCGAGCAACTTCCTCACTCAGATTTACCTCTGAATTACTCACGTAACGTAATTCATCAATCTTCGCTTCTAACTCAGCAATTGGTTGCTCAAAATCAAGAAAATCAGCACTCATAAAAGACCTTTTATTATTAGATAGTTATACTGTATAGCAATAACAAATTATGCTTGTGCTTGTTTTTCAATTTCGGCATGAACTTCTTTCATGTCGAGATCGCGAACTTTACCAATAACTTCGGCTAACTGTGAGGCATTCATCATTCCAGGTTGTGAGAATAAAACGACCTGCTCACGGAAAATCATTAAGGTAGGAATTGAACGAATTTGGAAATGCCCTGCTAACTCTTGCTCAGTTTCGGTGTCAATTTTTCCAAATACAATGTTGCTATACTCGTCTTGATCGGAAACTTCATCATAAATTGGAGCAAATGATTTACAAGGACCACACCATTCCGCCCAAAAATCGACGATCACGATGTCATTTTTACTAATAACGTCTTCAAATGTATCTGCTGTAATATCTACTGTTGCCACTGAGTTTTCCTTTTCGTTTAGGTAAATTGAATACAAGTAAAAGAATATAAGGGGTGGCTTATTCAATTACAAGTTATGCATAAAAAAACAGTCATTATTTCACTTGCAATTTCTTACCACTAGAGTAAGCGCTAAACTCGGGTGCATAAACACTTTGAACCATTGCGGGTGCGGTACGAAATAATCCTGCGGTGGTGGCTATTAGTCGATATTTAAAGCTGTATTCTCCTGCGGGTAAATGCTCAAAGAAATAATTGGCACCGCTGTCTCGAATCTCTTCATAATAGCCAATACCCATTTCCCAGCGATAGCCTGAGGTATGATTAACGGGTTCATAACCTGCTGCACGAGGAGAGCGCAGGTGGATATATTCTGCATTGTGTTTACTACGCAGTGATAATTGCACTTCTAGCTGATCTCCAACGGCTATGCTAGCGCCTTCTGCGAGTGGTTGTAATGTCCACTTATCACCTTGTGGAACTCGCTTATAAAATTTTCGCGTGATATGGAAAAAATCACCCTGCGCTTGTTTGGGAAGTTTCTCTGTAGAAAAGTGCCAAGTGGCAGAGGCAAACATTAATCCTTTGGTGTCTTTAGCGACGGTTATTTTTGCCATATCAGGTTTGATATTATCACCTGTAACCACTAGCTGATTTTTATGCCCTGTGTATTCATCCGCTTTAAACACCCAGTCCTTATTCACACTGGAGCCGATTTTCACATTGGCTCTTTCTTCTATCCCTAACTGTTTTTCGTGTTTTAAATAATGCACTAAAGCGTAGATGCTTTCAGCTGTCGCACGGGTGGATTTCCAGTGGTTTAGCTTTTTATCCAGCATCAACCATTGGACAATGCCCTGACGACGTGGATCATTCGGGTTAAGCTCGGTTAATGCACGCAGAATAAAGGCATGAGTATCGACCTTATCGTTATACCACAACCATGAACGGTCTTCTGCAGCCCAATAGGTTCCAAGTTGTGGATCAGTTTTAGCCCCATCCATGACGCTATCAAAAACTAGCTTAGCATCTTGCTTGCGACCTGCTCGATGCAATGTTAGTGCTAGATAGCTTTTTAATAGTGGCGAGAGTTTAGTCCACTGTTTAAAGGATTTCCTCAGCATGAGCTGACGTTGCTTTGCATTAAATACACCGCCTGTCCAACTTGTATCAGGGTAGGCTGAAAGTAAATAATTAATAAAGGTGATGCTATTAAGTTGATCCTTATTACCTAGGTTATCTTTAAATTCCTTATGTAAATACCGCCATGCTTTTTGCACTATATCCTTGGGAACAGCTGATTTAAATTCTAAGGAACGGGAAAAACCGTGCAGTAAATACATCGTCATATAAGGTGATGCTCGACCACCTACCCACCATGGGAATCCACCTGAATCTGTTTGTGCTTTGCTTAGTTTTTGTAACGCATCTTTACGTTGAGCGCTCGCTATTTTAGGATCTAGGATACGAAATAGCGTTTCAAGCCCCTTATCGCCACCTTCTGCCTGAGTCAACCATGGTGTTTCTTCCAACAGCATTTTTCGATTAGCATCCTTATCATCCCATTTCTCATATTGCGATTTACGTTTAGATAGCTTTCTCGCCATTGAGGCTACCGCAGGATGTTGATCAAACACTGATTTAACAATGCTCGTGGATAAGTAGCGGTTCAGCGTTTGCTCAGTGCATTCATAAGGGTATTCAGCTAAGTAGGGTAGGGCATTTAATGCGGAGTAGAATAACTGTCCTTCTACTGTTATCACTAGTTTGTCATTGATACGACTAGGATCATTATTCGTTGCTAACTGTTTAAACGTTAGTGTTTTTGAGTCCTTATCTTTTAGGGTAACAAAGCGACTCTGGGTTAAATGAATCCGACTTGGTAAAATGGGCAGAGGACGTTGCTCGCCATCACTAAGTTTACCCGTGCTTGCTTTAGTGCGGATAGCAATCATACCTGCTTTATTAGGGGTGTTAAGAGAAAAGCGCAAAGAGGTGCTTTGACCCGCTGCTACTTGAAAATTGCGTTTACTATTTTGTAGCTTAAAAGCTATTGCTAGATTTTCATCGGTGTCAGGATCAAAAATCTCTAACTCAAGCACGCCTGATAATGCTTTATCGCCACTATTATTCACCACCACTTTAATTTCAGCACGATCACCTTCACGTAAAAAACGTGGTAAATAAGGGCGTACCATTAACTCTTTAGCGGTTCTAACTTGTTTGCTCACCATACCACTACGCAAATCACGCCCAATGGCAGAAACCCAAACCTTCCACTCGGTTAATGACTCTGGTGCTTCAAACTCAAAGCTAACAGAACCATCTTTTTCTAAGGTTAAATGTGGATAGAAAAAGGCAGTTTCATTGAAATTAGTGCGTATTTTTGGGGAAGCATTGACCGCTTTTCTGCCTGGGTTATTTGTTGTATCGTCCTCTTTTTTATTCTTCATAAACTGTTGTAGTGCATCTTTTGTTTCTGACCCCACTATTCCATCTATTTCCCCCGTGTAATGACCATTACTTTTAAGCTTTTTTTGCAAAGCAAATACATCAACGGGAGCTCTAGGTGCCATCATTGGTACTACTCGCCCCATACTCCGCACACGCGAGCTATTCCCCGTGAAATAATTTCTAAAATTAGAAGAATTTTCGTAACCCGCTAGATGTGTTGCTTTAAACACTTTAACCGATGAATTATTGCTTTTTTTAGGATGCCAATAATTCCAAATGGCAGCACTCTGTTGCTGTGTGCTTTGCACATTTTTATTTATCTGTGCTTCTCCATAGAGAGATAAGGGATTAGGGGGACTTAACGTAGCGAAAAAATCCAGACTACGATCATACATAGAAGCCAAAATTTCTGCAGCGCCTGTTACCAGTGGTTTTCCTTTGCTATCTTTAACCGTAAGTCGCCATGTTTCTTTTTGTCCAGGGCTTAATTTATCGCGGAAACGGCTAAAGGAAATCTCAAGTTGGCGATCTGTCCACGGTACACTGATATGCTCGCTTTGCGTTAATATTTGATAGTCTTTTACTGTTGTTAAAATAAAATCAAGTCCACCACGGTAGGCTTTTGTCACAGGGAATGCCATTTGCTTAATTCCACCGCGTAGCATACTTCGTTTTAATAATTTATCGCCATGATAAACCTCCAAGGTAACGGGGAGATCTTTAAATCCAGAACCTAATAATAGCTCTACGTTATCTCCCACTTCAACGCTATTATTTTTGCTCTGCAAAAAAGAAGGGAGCTTAATGGGCGTGTACTGATTAGATGCGATAATAAATTCTTGTTGAGTGCTAAAGCGTTGCTTCCATTGATCAACAGTGGTGTAGTGTAAACGATACGCACCCGCTGGAAGCCCTTTTATATCAAGGCTCGCCTGTCCTGTTTTATCGTGTCGCAATGAACCTTTTCTAATCTGTTGCCCGTCTTTCCAACGGTTTAATCTAGCTTCAATGCTCTCATCATTAGTCCAACGAGTCTTTAATTTATCCCCTGCTGTTGCATATATTTTCTTACTCTCTGCAATCGATTGAGGTAAATCTGTGGGTAGTTGAGGTTGTTTGGGCTGTTGTAAGCGTGTTATTGTCCAATACGCACTTCCTGCGCGACCAACACCATTTAGATCAGTTCTAGAGAAATTTACTTTATAGCTTTCTTCTTCATTGATAAAACCATTCTTTATGAGGATATCTGTTTTAACTGACAATAATCCCAAACGATAAGAACGGTTGACTGAACGTGTTTCACCCCCAGAGTTGGTAATATCTGCACTGACTTCAAAAGCATACTCAACGTGATCTGCTTGTAGTTTTTCATCGCCCTGAGGTAAGAAATCAAGCTTAAATTGTCCTTTGGCATTTAGTTTACTCGTACCAGAAGCAATAATCTGCTTAGAGGCACGAGGTTGCGAACGATCGCGATACCAGCGCCAATTAAACCGTGGTTTACGTGTCACTCTCCATTTTACTTTTCCATCGGTCACAGCCTGTCCAAAATAATAGCGTGCTGTGCCTGTTAATTTAACCTGCTTATTGAGGCGTAACGCTGTTTTGCTATCGTCAATTTTTGCGCTAAAAGTTGGGCGTTTGTATTCCTCAACTCGAATGCTGGTATTGCTTTTCCATGAGGTAGTAATGCGCCAACGACCAAGCATTCGCCCTTGCTCAAGCGTAAACTCCCCTGAGGCAGAACCATAAGCATTGGTTTTTACCTGTTTTTTTGCGACCACTTTACCATTGGTATCCAGTAATTTAACCCAGCCTATTGCCTTAGGTAGCGTGCGATAATTACCTGTGCTCTGTTGCCCTTGATAGGCAACGACCTTCCATTGTAATTTCTGTCCTGGTCGATAAATACTGCGGTCAGTAAATAGCAAAGCACTCTTGCTATGATCTTTCTTATGGTATTGATAGCTATAAATATTATCAACTAAGGCTTGATCATCCCCCTGTTTAAGCAAAAGAGAATACTGAGTCTGTTTTTTAACAGAAAATTTAGCACGACCATCATTTTGGGTAACGACAGTTGCTATTTTCTTTTCCAAATGAGGATAATTTTTTTGCCATAGTTCAATCGTTGTTCGGGGTGAAGCCTGTCCATTTTCACCTTGAAAAACAGTGACTTCAAGCTGTCCATTATGTTCATTAGTCTCTGCCACAAGTTTTGTTAAATTAAGACCAATCGCATGACTATTACTTCTTTTGGAGCTAAAGGTTTCAGTATTAGAAGCAACAATAATCCAATAACCCAGCTGTTTCATTGGTGGCGTAATATACGTTTTATGTGAATAATAATCACGGCTAACGGGTAAGTTTTTAGACCAGTTAATATCTGCCTTTTTTTCTTCTACAAGGGATTCAATAAATAGGCTACGTTGATTAGCTGGTTTTTTCAGATAATCCAGCATATTAATTTTCCATGCACGAAAATACAGTGTTTTCAAATTTTTATGATCGACCACTATGGAGCGTTTTTGTATCCCATCAGACGTCATTGCGGTTAAATTTAGATAAGGTTTTAATAGCTTAGAAAGTATAAGCTGACACTGCTGACTACCCTCGCTATCCGTATGCGTTGTCGTGCATTTATCTAGCACCGCTTTGCTTTTGATGAGTGCATCAGGTGCATCGCTTTGTTGTAAGAACAGCGCCAATGTCCAACGCCCCATATTAGACCACGGTAGACCAGCAACCTGTTGAATGCGTGAACTCAACGCTTGCAGTAAACGCTGACGGTCCTCTTTGTCAGTAAAATTTTGATGCAAACGCTGAATACGAATCCGTGCGGCTTCAAATGCAGCCTCAGGACGGTGCTGAGCTAAATGCCAGTTTTCTAAGTCCGCTAATAGCCATGTAATGCGTTTAAGGGGATGCGTTTTATAGGCAGAAAGATTTAGCTTTTTCTGTGACCGTGATAATAAAGCCGATAGATTTAAGCTATCTATCTCATTTGAATGAGTCGCACTCCAGCGACTTTTATTGCCTAGAAAGTCAACCCATAAATAAGCAATAGTATCGCGCAAACTGCCTCGGATGCGCTGGGGGTAAGTACCCCCTTTGAAATAACGTTTTAATTGAGCATTATCCGCAGTTTGCCACGCTGATTGATAATCCCATGCACGCAGATACGCATTATTTACCTTTATTACCAACTGCTCCATTGTCATTTTTTTAAGAGGCGTTTTAGCCGATGTTTTGATATATTCGCGCTGATTAATTTCCCAACTGTAATAGTCAATGTACTGACTTAACGCATTCGCATAATATAAGCTCAAAATAAGCTGAGAGTGTTTATCCTTAGGCCACTGTTGTTGCTGTAAAAAATGAACCGCCGTCTCTATTTGCTGTTGTACAATACGATAATCAGCGCCTGCAACTAATGCTCGCGTCCAGTTGCTATGATCCTTTCTTGCCATTGCTTGTTTTAAGATAATATCCGTCTGCTGACTCGCTACAGAGTATTTTTGTTGCTTGATTAACTGCTCAACAGACTGCCAGTTTGGAGCCGCATAGGCGGGGAGAAAGAGTGATAACAACAATAGAAAAAAGAAGATTCTATAGTGTGAATAAGACCGACTCATATTTTGTACCTCAGCAAGATGCTAAGGACTGAGGATTCAATAATACCCGAACTCTAACTTGCCTTT
>JAGLDT010000338.1 GCA_023145485.1 Cocleimonas sp.
GTCCATATTAAAAAGAGTTCATTTTGAACCTCTTGTGTGTTTTGATTTGTGTCCTTGAATGCTAGCAGTCATCTCTGTTTTTGATTCTTTTAAGTTTAATGAAAAAACCCAGTAGAAATTTTGGAGAAAATCCGACGACAAGAACCAGAAAATAAACAAGATAATATCAGTGTGGCTCATGCATAAGTAGCGCCCATTGGCAGCAGGCTTCAAAGCTTAGCTTACTACCCTACCGAGCGCAAGTGAGTTCATTTCTTATGAAGAAAGCGCTATACCCCAAAAAACCCATCCAATATTATTATTATTATTATTTGACCAAACCCTTGGCGTGTTGTGCTTGCAGATGGGCTAGACCGGATGTAGGTGGTGTGAACCGGAAGTAAGATGGCGGAGGAGAGTCCCAGCCGCGTTCAATCTGAGGCTGAGAGTACTGAACAGGAAAACGATGAAGGTCAGTGTTGTTGTGGTGGGTTTTTTTTTGTATGGTTCGTTTCGTCTTGGTTTCTGTTGTCGTTTGGTTTCGTTTGTTTGTTTGTTTGTTTGTTTGTTTGTTTGTTTGTTTGCTCGTTTGTTTGTTTGCTCGTTTGTTTCTTTGTTCGTTTGTTTGTTTGTTGGTGTGTTTGTTGGTGTGTTTATTTGTTGGTTTGTGGGTTTGTTTATCTTTAGACGTCTCTTTTAAACATTCATTTTAGTGAAGCAGTGATCGCTGGACCACTGTTTCAGTCCTGCTTCATGTAGCAACCTCACAAATCAGAGTGCCGAATGTGTAGTAAAAGAAATAGTTTATCCTTGTTCACAACACTAAATCCGGCTGTGAATTTTTACGGTCGTGTCAAAGTTGCTTATGACACGGAAACTTATAACTTTGATATCACGAAACGCCCGTTTGCCAGATACAACGCGTCAAAAGTAGGAGTGTGCTTGCGAGATTGCCTCACAAATGCCAGGAATTGAAGTCATAAAGGTGACTGGTCTAATTAGTGTGGGTGGTGGAAGCATGATGCGCATGCTTGTCTTGTTTGTGTTAGCGTGCGTACGAACGGTGTGTGTGTGTGTGTGTGTAATTGCAAGGGTTTCCCAGATAGGAGAGTACGAAGAGGAGCTCACTTCACTGCGCTTGCAGTAGGCTAGTATTAATTATGTAATCTCTAGTATGGTGAAGGAGGAGGTCGCTTACTGGAAGAAGAAGATGATGTCACTATCTGGGTTAGCCTAGAACAGAACAGCTTAACTGCACAGCTGGTAGTGGCTAACTGTTGTGTGTCGACACTGACGCCTTCAGTTAACTTCCCCAGCGCATTGTCAATGCAGAAAGTATACAACCAATTCAAGAACCGCCATGACAAACTGTTCACACAGGGGGTTAAAATAAGTCACTGACTTCCTACCCCAACGGCCGCAAGCCTCTCAACTTGTGG
>JAGLDT010000339.1 GCA_023145485.1 Cocleimonas sp.
TGTCTGTGTGTGTGTGTGCATGCATGCATATGTGTGTGTATGCATGTGTGTGTGTTCATGCATGCATGCATGTGTGAAATTTCTCCACAGATACAAAACAATTGTACAAAAGTATTATGTCTATTTGAACGGATAGTTTCACGGGACGTTTTCCTGAATCCAGCAAGATTAAATTTAAAAGCATCAGCTGTACAAACTTAATAAAAAATGTCTTCATGCAATTTGGATATAATATATATCTAAAATTTAATAGCATGATCCATCAGTGTCTGCGTTATTATTCCACTTATGTTTGCTTTAGACTGCTTCAGCATGCAGTAATGAATGCTCTGGTTGTATCTTTTTCAGCACTGTCAGTTCATTTTGAGTCCCAGGTAAGTGTGTGCTCTGTGTGTGTTTTGTTGTTGTTTGCCTATGTTTTGCCTCTATTGAATTTGTGTTCACATGTGATTTGCTAAGAAGATGCATAATAATGGAAAGGTAACCCTCAGGCATTTTGTTCCTGTTTTGACATGAAATAAATTTTCCACATATACATACCAGTATTACAAGTTACAACTGGAAGTGCAAGGTTTTCTTCAGGTAAAAATGCAATGGCCAATGAATTCGGAAACATTCAAATAATGCACTGATATAATATTGTATCTATTTTTTTTAGGTCATCAGACATAAAAAAAAAAATTATGTGGAGGATTTTGAAGCGATAATCTGAAAGTAGAGTTTGTGCAATTCTTTCAAATGTAACTTCCACTGCCAGCGTAAGGTTTAAATACATTTTACACTCCACACTGTGCCAGAAGACAAATTTTAGACCTTTAAAATGGATATTTAAGTTTTATTGTATTGTATTGCATATATAATTGTCTACTGCGACTAGTGAGTCTGTTTTCTCACTTTTGCCAGTTTGGGTGAACTGTTGGAATGGATACAAATAAAATGTGACAATGTTGTCATTTCCAGTGCATTCCGACGCCTCTGGCATGGTACTGGCATCATTTACCGGAGTGGTTCCTGCGTTTTAGTATTGTGGCCACCTACGTCATTGAGATTGGGTTTCCCTTTCTCTTCTTCTCTCCTGTGAGGTCCCTGCGGATCATCTCCTTTTACTCTCAGGTAAGTGCCGGTACAGAGTTGTGAGGGTTTGTGTGTGTGTGTGTGTGTGTGTGTGCGTGCGTGCGTGCGAGCGAGCGTGCGTGCGTGCGTGTCCGTGTCTGTGTCTGTAACTGTGTTGCTGTGTACAATACTGTACATGTATCATTGTATGTGTGAGAATTAAAATAAATTCCAATGAACACGCACACAACACATGCGCACACAGTACACAACTTCTGTCAAATTTGATTTAGTTAAAGCCCTGGGGTGACCCTGTGCGGTTGACTGGGCTATATAGTATAAGCCTTCAATAAATAAATACACACACACACACACACACACACACTGACACACCACACACTCACTGACACACTACACACACGCACGCACGTACGCACGCACCACACCACACACACGCTCACACACATACAC
>JAGLDT010000034.1 GCA_023145485.1 Cocleimonas sp.
ATCGAAAAGCAGGAGAAAATAAAAAAAGCGATTCACTACTATGGGCTTATTCTTAAAGGTGATCTATCCATCAGTCGTTTATTCAAAGAAAAAGGGCAACGTTGCGATCTTTCTGCCTCTTTAACCGCAATACAAAAGCGTATTTCTATTCAAAATGAGAAAATCTATAACACGGATAGACAGTTTCATTCTTCAGAAGAAGAAACCGCTTGGCTACGATCCCAGATTGGTGATTGCCTTTCCAATGAAAGATTGATCGCGGCGTAAGACGTTTGTCTGTTAATAACGCCCTTGTGTAATATCAATTCTTTTTATTTTTAATATGCTATATTGTAATCCCCGTTAGCAATATAGAAAATATTACTCCCCTACATCATGTCCCTTATTGTTTCAAACCTACAATGCACCCGTGGTGATCGCCAATTATTTTCGGGGCTAAATTTCCTGCTAAACCCTCAGCAATTACTTTTCTTAGAAGGTAGAAATGGTAGTGGGAAAACCACCTTGATCCGTACCCTTTGTGGGTTGTTTATCGCTGATAAAGGCGAGATTGAATGGCAGAATCAGGCAATAGAAGAGCATTTGGAAGTATATCGAAAAGCACTGTTTTATCTAGGACATCTCAATGCGATTAAAGGGGATTTAACCGCCTTAGAAAACCTACAGTTTAATCATGCCATGTCAGGGCAGCAAAGCACCGATGATGAATTATTAGATGCACTAGAGCGCATTGGCTTATTTGGTTATGAGGATTTCCCCACTCGTCAACTGTCCCAAGGTCAAAAGCGTCGCGTTGCTTTAGCCAGATTAATTATTAATAAATCACCGTTATGGATATTAGATGAGCCTTTTGTCGCACTTGATGTCGCGGCGGTTGAATTATTACAACAGATTATTTCCCAACATATAAAAGCGGGAGGAATGGCTATTTTAACCACCCATCAAGCCGTGCCGCTAACAGAAGGCGAAATACAGCATATCAATTTAGATGATTTCGCCACAAATTCAGATGAGTTAGGTCAAGAAAGCTATGTTTAACACCTTCTGGATGATTCTAAAACGTGATTTAAAACTGGCTTTACGTCGTCGCAGTGAAGTCTTTACGGTGTTGTTTTTCTTTATTATTGTCGTCAGTTTATTTCCCTTAGGGGTGGGGCATAATGAAAAAATGCTCCAAGAAATAGCCCCAGGTGTCGCTTGGATTGCAGCACTATTAGCCTCGATGTTGGCACTAGAACGTCTATTCTCTAATGATTATATGGATGGTACGCTAGAGCAAATGCTATTAACCCCGCAACCGCTTTCGGTGTTAGTGTTTGCAAAAATGACCGCACATTGGTTACTGACAGGTTTACCCTTGGTGTTAGTCGCGCCTGTGGTGGGTGTGCTGTATCATTTAGAAGCAGACACGGTGCTTACGATGATGTTAATGCTGTTATTAGGTACACCAATATTAAGCATGATCGGTGCCATCGGTGCAGCATTAACCTTAGGGTTAAGAGGAGGCGGTGTCTTGATTTCCCTACTTATTTTACCGTTATATATTCCTGTTTTAGTGTACGGATCAGGTGCTATTACCGAAAGTACGTTACAATCTGGCAATATTGAACCTCATATATTGTTATTATCCGCATTTTTGCTACTGTCGCTAATATTCTCCCCATGGGCAACCGCATCTGCCTTGAAAATTTCTTTGGAATAGGAATAAAACGATATGTCCTTTAGTTGGTTTAAATACGCTGCCCCAATGAACTTTTACCCCCTCGCAGGTAAACTGATTCCTTTATTTTGGTTTTTAGCAATCACTCTGACAGGTTTTGGGCTTTACTGGGGCTTTTTTCAAACCCCCGATGTTCTAAGCGATCAAAAACAATATTACCGTATTATCTTTGTCCACGTTGCTGCCAGTTGGATGGGCATGTGGCTGTATGCAATGATGGTTTTCTGGGGATTAGTAGGCTTAGTTTTCAATACCCGACTCTCGTTTATGATGGCAAAAGCCACATCAA
>JAGLDT010000340.1 GCA_023145485.1 Cocleimonas sp.
CGCGTCATTTAAATCAAGCGTAGCAGCTGTTGCACGTAGCATGGCATTTAATAATTCATTGCCACGTTTCATTTTTTTACCTTTGGCTTTGCGAAAAGCGCCTGAACCTAGCAAGGTTCTTAACGTGGGTACAATGGCGGTATCGTTTGCCACAAATACCCGTACTGTTTTTTTAACAATGCTACTTTTGATGCTAATATCGTCACGAATAAAATGCCGACAGAGTTTCCAACAAACATAGTTAGCGGTTGTTTTGAGATGAGCAAGGTAATCAATCAACGATTCACCATTTTCAACAGAGCCAGAGGCTGCAGTTGGTGTCCAGCCCAGTATGTCGCCACCTGTTGCTAAGCTGCCTAAATTATTCCAGTCAGCTTTAAAGCTAAAATCGTAGCTATTATTATCAACAGTCCAACCACTAAAAACATGCGCAGCTTCCACAATATCTTCTTCGTTATAGCCGCCATTAACACCGACGGTATGTAACTCTAATAATTCGCGTGCATAATTCTCATTGGGTGTGCGATTACGATTGGCACGGCTACGACGGTTATCTAAATACTCTGACATGGCGGGGCTTTTTGCCGATGCCATTAATAAATCGCTAAATTTACCCAATGCCAGTTGCCGAAACTGTTGATCTTCAGCAACCTTAAACATTGCTACTCTTTTTTTATTGGTATCAACATTAAAGTGATTACTCCAAAAATCTGTCATCACTTCTTGTAATTGTCGCTGACTAAACACCGCTCGAATGGTCGTCGCACCGTTCAGTTCCCGTTGAATAAGTCCTTTTTTGTTCTCTGCCATTAAGGTTGGCGTATCTTGATGAATACGGGTGAAGTTTGTTAACATTGACTCAACAACCGAATCATCAATGGCTTGTGGATTTAATTGTTGCTCAATAAAAGCATCGACACCCATTGCTTTTACCTCACTTAATAAGGTGGGTGTCACGCCCATTGTCATTCGTTGAATCGCATGTAAAGAACGGTTTGTTCCTTTTTTCCCTGGTATAGCGGCGCTGGCGGTTGAGGTTGCTAACAAGCCACTGACGATAGGAATAGACACAATGGCTTTGGCTAATAAATGACGGCGACTGAATGATTTTGGTTGTAGCTCTTGAGTGAAGATATGCTTTATAATTTTAGCACTCATAACGAATAATCCCATAGAGTCAATACATAGAAGGAAATTAATGTTGATGAAACAAGATAGAAAATAGTATTTTTTCTAAAACCCTTGGAACACCTTAAAAATTTGATTAATAAAATAATTTTTGCAATGCATATAATTTATTTATCAACAGTAACATTATATCCGAATTAACTGTATAAAAAATAGACCACAGGGACGGGGCAGGAGAGCAAAATTGCGTTTATTGTTTCATTTATTCGGTAACAAAACGTCAACAAGAAACCCACCTAATATCTTAGATTGACCAAAGTGAATGCTTCCGCCGTACAGTTTTACAATATCTTTGCAGATTGCCAGCCCTAAACCGTGTCCTTGTATGGACTCATCGACTCGTACACCGCGTTGTGTCAGGTTTATTATTTCTTTATCTGATCGTCCTAAACCGTCATCTTCAATCACTATTTTTATTGATTCCCCCCCAGAGAGGGTACAAATAACGTGAGAGGATGCCCATTTGCAGGCGTTATCCAATAAGTTGCCTAATAGCTCAAGCATGTCTTCACGGTCACCAAATTGGGTGACTTCTGGCGCTATATGCAAAGTGATTTGCAAACCCTGTTTGTTATGCGAGCGTTTTAATACCTCACTTAAAATAACAAGATCTTCGTGCGGATTAAATCGTTGCACGGTATTCCCTAGCCCTGCCATACGTGCGCGTTTTAATTCTCGCTCCATTAATTGGTGAATACGTTCTGCTTGTTTTTTTGCTTGCTCTAAGCGCTGTTGTTGCACTTTATTAAGTGTATTATCTTTATTATCCAGTTGTTGCATTAGAATACTAAGCGGTGTTTTTAAGGCGTGTGCTAGATTGCCTAATGCATTGCGTGAGCGCTCTAAGCGTTGTTGCATTAGCGATAAACTGTGATTAAACTCTTTGACTAAAGGGTAGATTTCAGTCGGCACCTGTTCGGATAATTGCTGACAACTCCCCGATTCTATTTCTTTTATTTCTTGACGGGTTTGATCCAAATGTTTGAAGAGTCGATGAATAACAAAGCGTTGTAGAACAAGAATCAAAAGAAAACCACCCCCCGCAAGCACAAGGAAAAGTAATCTAAAATGGTGTCGTTTTTCCATTAGCACACGCATGTCTTCTGCAACCGAAATAGTGACCTGTTGCCCTTTTTTATAATATTGTTTTGATCCTACAATTAAACGCTGACTCTTTGGCCCCGATACGTCATGGATAATTTCAAAGCGTTGCTTTTGGGTGGTGGTTGGTAGGTTTCTCTGTTGCAAAGAAGGAGAACGTAGCAAGGTTCCTTTGCCCTGTTCATCCTTTATACTGATCAGATAGTAATGACCTGAATTTGGCTCGTTGTAGATTGGATTAATGCGTCGCCATCGTATTCT
>JAGLDT010000341.1 GCA_023145485.1 Cocleimonas sp.
TTTTGCAATAGGTTTCGAGTGGATACATTGGCGATAATAAGTAAGCCAAACAAGATGATGATCATCACAATGGCGAGACTGATTTGTAACTGTTTTTCTAATGATTTCATGCTGATTTAGTTTCAATAAAGAGATAACCTTGACCGCGCTTAGTAATAATACGCTCTTTACCAATCATTTTGCGCAAATGGCGTACATAAACCTCAATCAGATTACTGCCTTTGTCGAAACTTTCTTCATACACATGCTCAATTAAGCGCGTTTTACTGAGAATTTTATTGGGATGTAGCATGAAATAACGCAATAAACGGAACTCAGTGCCTGTTAATGCGATAGGCGCTTGATCATTGATGATAATTTGCTGGCGCTCTTCATCCAGTGTCAAGCCATTACGTTTAATAGAGGTGCCTGGCAAATTATTATGATGGCGACGCAATAAAGCCTGTATGCGAACTAATAGTTCTTCAACATGAAATGGCTTGCCAAGATAATCATCCGCGCCTGCTTTAAAACCATCGACCCGCTCATGCCACGCATCACGAGCGGTTAAGACAATCACTGCTACTTTATTTTCTTTTTGTCGCCAATTTCTAAGCACATCCAACCCAGAGCGTTGTGGCAAACCAAGATCAAGAATAACCGCATCATAAGGCACTTCATCGCCCATAAATTCGGCATCAACACCATTATTTACCACATCAACCGCAAATCCTTGTTTTTTTAGTTGATGGGATAATGTTTGGCTCAACGCTTGATCATCTTCTACTAATAAAAGCCGCATAAAATAACTACCTTTTGGGTTGCTTATTTACGTTGACCAGTCACTCTGATCCATTCTTCTTTTTGTGTAACTTGTAGGTCACTATAATAGGATTGATAGGCATTGACTATATGCTCAGTCTGCTCTTCCAAAATACCTGATAACACAATATGACCACCTGCTTTTGTCAACTGCGAGAAGGTTTCAGCAAGTTCAACTAAAGGCCCTGATAAAATATTGGCAATGAGTAAATCAACAGGTTCTGTTGGCATTTCTTCAGGAAAATAGCATTCAATGGCATGGTCAGAAATTTGATTTTTCAGGCGATTATCTTTGGTTGCTATGA
>JAGLDT010000342.1 GCA_023145485.1 Cocleimonas sp.
CACGAACACACGAACACACACACACACACACACACAAACACGCACACACACACACACACGCACACGCACACGCACACGCACACGCACACACACGCACACACGCACACACGCACACACACAGCCACACACACAAACAGGAACATGCGTGTACGCACGTACGTATGCACACCAACAATGGTAGTGCTAGGCGCTGAGATGGTAAAAGGTATCGGGGAGGGACTTCAACGCATGACGTCACATGGCTGGCTGACACACCCGGGGGAAGCCGGATCCGAACCTGTCACCAGCGAATCGGAGTAAATTAGGTCATGCAAATTAGGTCAGTGTCGCGTCGACGTCAGGAAACCGGATCTAATCCGATTGGTCGACGCCGAGCAGATCTGTGATTGGTCGAAGGAAGTCAAAATCGAAGCCTATAAAATACGATAGTAGATACCAGGTTTCTTCATCGATTCTTCAGGAGGAGACAACGAAGTAACTTCAGAAGCTGACGAATCGTCTTTCACTTCACTTGAACGACAATGATGACATTTCTCTCGGTAAATATGGTTGTCTTCGTTGTTGTTGTTGTTGTTGTTGATGTTGATGCTATTGCTTTGTTTATTTCTTAGTTTAGCTTTTTGTTGATTTATTTCTTATATTGCGCTCCTTATTTTTACATTTGTTTATTTCTTATTTATTTTGTGGCTTTTTGTTTCTTACTTTCTTATATTATTATTTCTCCTTATTTTTATTTTCTTCCTTTCTTACTTTTATTTCTCTCTTTCTTATATTTCCCCTGCTTACATTTTTTGTGTCTTTATTATTTTAACTTTTAGTTTCTTTTACTTTGTGATAGCTCTACTTACTTTTCCCCTGCTTCATTCTAATTTTTACTTGATTGTTGCTTTCTTATATATCTCTCCTTCTTACTCTCATCTCTCCTTCTTACTCTTTCTTTCTTTCCTTTTTATTTTCTCCCCATCGTACTTTCTTTTTGTTTATATTTTGTGCTGTTTGTTTGTGTGGTGATCCTTCCTTCCTTCCGTTTTTTCTGTTCACTTGGCCTGTAT
>JAGLDT010000343.1 GCA_023145485.1 Cocleimonas sp.
ATTTCGAAGCTCGATCTTCGCGAGGGCTACCGAGGAGCTTATTGACACAACTCATTGACACTGAGCTAAGTTTTCATCGTTTTTGGTGTTTTAGATCTGTCTACCCGTTGCTAAAGGCAACATAATATGCCGAGATTTTCGCTTAAAACAAAAATCTTATCCATATTAATTAAAAAACGTTCATGTTTAACCCCTTGTGTAAAGAAAGCCCTTGATCCTGTGCGGTTGGCGGGGCTACAAACATTTAATAAACAAACAAACAAACCCCGTATGTGTTTTGATTTTTATTATTCTATTGAATCCATCATTGCAGACTTTCATAGACGTGGTTAGGTGTTTGTGAAGTCGTTAATGTTGTCACAAGCGCGTAAAGCATTAGTAGGCTTGTGGAGTATATATTCATTTGTCATTGCATTCGCTGGGCAAGTTTTTATTGCAGCGAGTTTCCATTCACTAGACTAGACAGCTGGTTGTGTACTTGAGAATCCAGGGCCGCGCTTGCATGTGTATGAAATAAAAGCATCATTATCCGCGGTTGATTGAATCTGGTATCGTGTTGTGAAGTATTGTGACGCTGTTACGATTTCCGCGTGGAAAGCCCATGATTAGTAATAACAAGAACAATAATACATTGAGATTTCTATAGCGCCATGGTATCGTGCTGTGAAGTCGCATCAGCGATTCAGCCCTGAGACAATCGTTATGGTTAGCTGGACTTAAAGCAATCAATTAATCAATCAAGCATCAGCGATGCTGTTACGATTTCCAGGTAGAAAACCGCATGCAAGCGTAGTTATATATTATGTGGGCAGAACAACGGATGGACACTTTTGCTCCATAATTTGAACTCAAACAATATAACATTGCTTTAAGTCCCTTTTCATTTGCATAAGCCCAAGCAGAATTAGTGTTGTACTTGATCAAAGCTGTTAGTGTATTCAAAACACCCCACAAGAGGTATAAAAATGAACGCTTTTTAATATCGACAAGAAATGTGCGAATTTTCGGCATACGTTGCCTTTAACAGAGCGACAAACGGACAAACGGATATAAATAAAACACGAAATAA
>JAGLDT010000344.1 GCA_023145485.1 Cocleimonas sp.
TGGAGTTCAATGTTCGAGATGAAGTATGTTGTCCTCTCGAGGTGGAGACAGCAGACTAGCTGTGAGATCCTTTTGCTCTTGTAATGTTATCGACACTTAAACCGTCTGTCATTCATACGATTATATTATATTATATTATATAAGTTGTCCTTGGCTGGTCCGATTAGACAAACAGGCGAGCAGGAAGACAGCTGCAGTGTCTATTGCCTTGCTCGAGTGAAGTTGACAGTTCGTGACTTCGCCGCGGAACATGCAGGTGTTCAAGTCAAGTCGTCAAGAGATCAAAGTTGGATCGTAATGCCTCACCCAATCCCGGCCCACCCCACTTTCCCTCAAAACTGTCTCTACATAAGCACGTTCATTCTTTAGTGGACAGAAAATAATGCTCAGATTTGTACTGCTCAGCCGAAAAGGTCCGACGGATCACGGTGTCTGTTTATGTCTGTGTTCCTTAGCCTATATAGATATATAAATAGACAGGTAGATAGATAGATAGATATATATTATTTATATGTATCATGAATTGCCTCTAATAAAAAGGTTTGACACAAAATACTTCTTTGCGGGGGGGTGGAGGTCCGGGTGGGGGAGAGACAACAAGAAGAAGAACGAAAAGAAAGACGGCCGAGCAAGGTCATTATTGTGGAGCCGACTCGGAAGGTCGGTCGTGGTTGATGACACACGTTACTCCATGAAGTTTGGTTGGGTGTGTGTGTGGCCCCCGCAGGACGCGGAGCTGAATGACCTGCGAGTGACCATCGAGGCGCTGAAGCGTCAGAGCGGACTGGCCATCGCCGACCCCACCATCATCAGCCCCACGGCCAGCCGCCGCCACACCTCCCCCGCCATGGCGCCCAAGGACCTGCACTCAGGTGGGAACGAATGAATGCACGTGCACACCCTGGGAAGTATGCTTAGTGCTTACTTGTATGCCCTCTAGGGTTGAGGGGCAGACATTGAAGCGGGACAGACTTGTATATATATATATATTATATATATATATATATACATACACGCGCACAGTTACACACGCTCAGTGCCATATATGCATGCATGCATGCATTCATTCATTCATTCATGCAGGCGAACGCATTCACCTGTGCGCACACATGTTACTACGTATGTGTGTAGACACATGCACACACACACGCATGTATACACATCCACAGCACATGCACACCCACACTTACACTTACATGCATACAGTACCAAAACCACTCACCTACTTTACTTTAGGCACCTGACAGTGAACACTACAAGTACAAACTATATTTTTTCTTCAATTTCAAGTTTTCAAACCAGAAGGCCAAACTACACTGAAAACCACTAACCAATCAGTAACAGTACTAACGTAACACTAACACTGTAACAGTCACCAACATGAGCAGGGCTGTGCTTTCAGTACAAACCCGATTTGGATTCCAGCATTATATTTCAGGGAGGGAGAGAGAGAAAAAGAGTGAGCAAGAGAGAGACTGAGCAAGAGAGAGAGTCAGAGCAAGAGAGAGAGAGAGAGAGAGACTGAGAGAGACAGAGAGAGAGAGACAGAGAGAGAGAGAGACTGAAACCGAGACAGAGAGAGAGAGAGGGAGAGAGAGAGAGAG
>JAGLDT010000345.1 GCA_023145485.1 Cocleimonas sp.
ATTCAAGGTCACAACCGCGTCTCAAAGCTGACAACATTTTAACTTGTAGCTCAATGGTAATATCGCAGACAGTATTTAAGCTATGGCATTCAAACTTGACATGACAATAGACTTATGCATGGTATGTATATTAATGCTCATGCTTGTTTCAGTGACCTTGACCTTAATGCAAGGTCACAGTGGATCGAACAGAGGGGGAAAAATCAGCGTTGAATTATCTCAACAACTAAGCAAATAATAAGCATTAAGCTTGCCACTATGGTAGGCCATTGTTTACATGACCTTGACTTTAAAAACACTTATATGGCGTGTCCATCATTTGTTCTATGCTTTTAAAAAGGCAAATGCATGACATTGACACATAACTGATATTCAACCATCAAGTAAGATGACTTGTTTGTCAAATTGATTGACCTGCCTTCGAACAGGGCCTTGATCCGGTTTGCATATCTTGATATTCCTTTGTTGTATTAGTTGTTTATTTGTTTGTTTGTGAAGTAATATTTCATTCAGATCTTCTGTTTTATTGATATTATGGTACTGTTTCTTTGTTGCTCAATTGCTTTGTGGCTGCTTTATCATGTTTGCTTGCATATTTGATCTGAAGTGTATGTTTATGGATTTGCCTTTGATACGTCAATATTGATGGCTGTATTGTCATTCATGACAACGTTTGATATCTGTTTGCGAACAATGTTTTGTTTTTTATGAATGTTCTTTAATTTTGTGTTGATTAATAACTTTTCAATGTGTAATGATTAAGTTAACACTAACAGACTTTCTGTTTGATCTTCCAACATTTAACTCAATTTCTTAGAACTAAGTCTACTTCAGTACAGCAGGTATAATATACATGAAATACTGTTAAAGTGTAGTACTGATAACACTAACAGTACTAATAATGAACAGTTCAAAATGTTTATATGTCAAATATTATTACAGTGCAGCACTGCTAACGCAGTCCTGAAAGGAGTGACTCAAATTGTTTATATCTGATACTGTTACAGTGCAGTGCTCATATATAGTAATGATGATGTGATGATGATGATGTCATCATCTGTCTCTCTCAATCCACTTATCACCCACACCACAGCACAGAAACAGCTCTTC
>JAGLDT010000346.1 GCA_023145485.1 Cocleimonas sp.
TGAGTCGCCGTCTCCACTAGACCGTCTTCGGAATATTCGTAACTCATTCTTTTTCACCCTTGTTTTGCCCTTTTACTTTATATCAATACACTCTAGCAAAATTAATCAATACAAGTAAAATTATAGCAATATTGTGTGTATAGGTGTATCTTTAAGGTGTGTATATTTACAGGAGGGATTATGCGTACCAATATTGTATTAGATGATCAATTAACCCATATCGCATTTTTATTAACGGGGCTTAAAACCAAAAGGGAATTGGTCGATTTAGCCCTGAGAGAATTAATTCGTATAAAAAAACAAGAAAAAACACAGGGTCTCTGCACGGTCTTTAGTGCCTTGCACCAACTCAAACTAGATAGCGATCCCTTTCCAGAGGCTCCGCGTCAGAACCGCTCCAATCCTTTTGCAGATGAGCTGTAAGTATGTTGTGTGATACCAATATTATTAGCGAACTAGCACGACCTAAACCGAATAAAGGTGTTTGGACATGGGCAAGTCAGCACCCGCATATTCATATTAGCAGTATTAGCGTGGAAGAATTGTACTTTGGTTTAGCGTGGAAACCTCACCCGCGGATTCGTTTATGGCTTGATGATTTTTTGCGAGATTATTGTACCGTTTTGCCTGTAAGTGAAAAAATTGCCCGTTATGCAGGTGACAGTCGTGGTAATTTGCAAGCACAGGGAAAGCCTCGCACTCAAGCCGATATGCTCATTGCTGCAACCGCCGCAGTGCATGATTTAACGCTGGTGACACGGAATACAAAAGACTTTGAATCTTGCGGAGTTCGCTTATTGAATCCTTTTTTAATGAGATAAATTGGCTAAATTGCCAACATTACGACAAAACACCCTGTTTGTGTGCATATCCAAATAACATGCACAAGAAATTTCATTTTCTTGTGTATGTTAATAATCGCTACTATTCAATAGCAAGGTAAACAAGGCATCATTGAGATAAAAATTATCCTTTCCCAATTTATGTTTAGACAGTAAACCCAGATTAACTAATGAGTCTAAATATTTCGTTGCGGTATTTCGATGAACCTGTAAATCATTAATAATAAAATCAATTTTTGTATAAGGATGCCGAAAGATATTATTCAACAAGTCTTGGCTATAGATTTTGGGCAACT
>JAGLDT010000347.1 GCA_023145485.1 Cocleimonas sp.
TGATTTATCTGAAGTCGATAAACCGGGAACATCGACTGAAGCCAAGAAAAAACCAGGCCGTAAGCCCTTTTCAGATAAATTACTCCGCGAACAAGTTTATATTTATTTAAGCGATGAAGAAAAACAGGGATCTATTGATACCTTCTTTACTAAAGTAAAAGAAGAATTGGATATCATCCCTGCTAAAGTCCGTGTTTTGGAATATATGCAGGAAAAAGCGGTCTTTGTTGAATCAGTTGATGGAGAAAACACACGCCAGGTTAAAGCCGCACAGATGCCAAAGCACCCTGTAAGTAGAGCCATGGGCAGTATTAGCTTAATGTGCTTTGTACTTATCGCTAAATATGCCGATGGCTTGCCTTTATATCGTCAGGAAAGCATCTTATCGAGGTATGGGGGCGACATATCCAGAGCCACATTAGCCAATTGGATCATCTCACTGGCCAAACAACTGCAACCACTGATGAATTTGATGCGAGAACATCAGCACACAGGATCAGTTATTATGGCAGATGAAACACGGGTTCAAGTATTAAAGGAGCCTGGCCGACCTGCAAGCTCAGACAAATTTATGTGGGTTACACGGGGCGGCCCACCAGGTGAGCAAAGCACCTTGTTTGAATACGATCCCTCCCGTAGTGGAGAAGTACCCTTACGCCTGCTCGATGGGTTTACAGGCTACCTGCAAACCGATGGTTACGCAGGATATAATGCAGTGTGCCAAAAAAATGGATGCACACAGCTGGGCTGTTGGGATCATGCACGCCGAAAATTTAAAGAGGCACAAAGCGCCCAACCCAAGGCTAAAAAAGGTAAAGTCAAAAAACCTTCAAAAGCAGATCAGGCGCTCAGCTTCATTAATAAACTGTATATGATTGAACGGCAAATCAAAGAGCTGTCAGTTGATGAAAAATATCAGCAACGTCAGCAAAGAAGCCTGCCAGTGCTGAATAAGCTTAAAATCTATTTAGAAAACAACCAACATAAAATACCTAAAGATAGCTTAACGGGAAAAGCCATGACTTACCTGAGCAACCAATGGGACAAATTGAATGTCTACTGCAGTAACGGCGAACTTAATATCAGCAACATCCTTGCTGAAAATGCCATTCGACCTTTTGTGATTGGTCGTAAAGCCTGGTTATTTTCAGATACACCTGCGGGAGCACGTGCCAGTGCCACGCATTACAGTTTGATAGAAACAGCCAAAGCCAATGGTCTGGAACCCTATGACTATCTTAAGCAGATTCTCACCGCTTTGCCTTATACTGAATCCGTGGAAGAAATTGAGGCTTTGTTGCCGTGGAATTTTAAAAAAACTGAAATAGCAAAATAGGGCAAGTACGTGCTTCAATAAGCGCTTAC
>JAGLDT010000348.1 GCA_023145485.1 Cocleimonas sp.
AATCATGAATAAATGTTCGATTAAATTAAACAAAGGGAAATAACTTTCTTAGATAACAGACTGTGGCGGCTCGGCCCGCACTGGGTAGCCTCCCTTGGCCCGCTTTGCCCGCAGAGCGCTTGGTTAAATTGTTTTACATGACCCAGAGTTTTTAAAAAGCATTGAGTGCTATCGGGACGTTAATCTCATCCTTTGTCGGAGTCGTCGAGTCGCTTTGCCTTTGTTAGGCAAAATGTATGCCGCAATGTTTCAAATCGGACCACGGCCGCGCCCCAGGATAAGAGAACTGTACTTGTAGTGCATGAGTTCAGTGTGTGACAATCGCTGAAGTACTTTCTGGGGACTTTCCTGTGTAGTCAAAACTGCTTTCGTTAAGGTCCTTCGAATGTGTTTTTCTTATCTAGGATTGTTTACCTGTAGTGCATGAGTTCAGTCGAAGTATACTTTTCAGGGACTTAATTGCATGTGTAGTCAAAACTGCTTTTGTATCAAGGTCCTTCGAACGTGTTTTACTTATCATAGATTGTTCAGAGATAATTCATTGTGTGGGGTCTCTGCGGAATAATCAGTGTTAAGAATCAATCAGTATTTATATATATAATATAGCCATATAGTAGTAGTAGAATTATAGCAGCAGTAGAAGTAGTTGATGTATGTTAATTGTAGTTGTAATTGTAGGGTACATGTAGAGTACAGCACAGTCAGTGAGTAAAAATATGAATTATTAGTATACATACTAATATATATATATATATAGATACGTTTTATTACTTAGCAGCCGGTGCATGGTAGCGGCTCTAGTAATTTTTGCTCTTTCATCATTCATTCGTAAAATGATGACTGAAAACATGGCTGTAACTGAAAATGTAATTTAAACACTTCTGTAACTGAAAACAATTTATGTTGAGGGTTACAAGCATGAGTGCCATATTTATTAATTAGCAGTGCGACATAATTATGGTAGCAGCTGTAGTAATTTTTGTCCCGGTCGTTCATAAAAAGTGGACTGGGTGAGCATAATCAAACAAATGAAACTAAACTGGATTATAAACCGGCTGTTAAAAAAATTGGATCTATACTCAAGTTGAATAAAATAAGTACTATTCACGAAAAAGATTATGTACAAAATAAGAAAGGAAAAACAAATGGCAGAATAAAACGCTTTAACAAAACAGCATGTGCGTGCGCGTGTACAGAGAGAGAGAGAGAGAGAGACACACACACACACATACACACACACACACACACACACTGTCACACACACAACACACACACAACCCCCCCCCTCCCCCCCTCCCCACA
>JAGLDT010000349.1 GCA_023145485.1 Cocleimonas sp.
CCCCCTCCACCTCCCCCTCCCCCTCCCCCTCCCGCGTTGGCTCCTGCCCTGCTCCCGCTGCCCACGCCTGTGGCGCTGCCCCCGGCGGCCGCCTCGGCATAGCGGGCCAGGGGCGGCGAGGGCTTTTCCACGACGTTCATGTAGGTGGGGCAGGCGCCCGAGCTGTCCGCGTCCAGCGGGAAGACGTCCGAGTCCCCGGCCTGCAGGACCAGGTCGTCGGGACCCAGTGCCCCGGAGAGGTCCGCGGGCATGGAGAGGCGGTTGGAGCTGTCGCCCATCGCGGTGTGGCGCGGGAAGTTGTGCACCGCCCCCTGCCCGTCCTCGTCCAGCAGGTTCTCCATGGAGGAGGGCAGGTCCAGCACCGCGTAGTTGACCTGCGCCCTCTGACCCCCGGAGCCCCCCCGGGGCCCCGGCCGATTCATGAAGGCGATCAGCGGGGCTGTCTCGTCCAGCTGGAAGGCCCCCGTCGCCGACCTGGGGCTGCCGCCGCCGCCGCCGCCGCCCCCCCTCCCCGTGTTGACGTACTGGTGGCCGTTGTCCGTGTTGACGATCCCGTTGACGTAGGGGTGCTGCTGGGAGGCAGAGCTGTTGATGAAGCGCAGCTGCCGAGCGCTGCCCGGGCTGGACGCCGCCCGAAACCCGAGCGGCTCCCCCCCCACTGGCGACGGCTCCACCAAGGAAGCCGGGCGGCTGTTGGGGCGGCTGGTGGGGTTGAAGATGCCGTGGGAGCCCCCCCCTCCTCCTCCTCCTCCTCCTCCTCCGCTGCCGCTGCCCCCACTGCTGGCCCTCAGGTGGTCCTCCTGCCCTGCCCGCTGGATGCTCTCCTGGACCATGTTGAACATGTCCTCCGCGTGGCGGCACTTGAAGGCGTAGATGCCGGGTCCCGTGGGGCAGCGCCGCCCGCTCTCAAAGGAGAAGAGCTCGGCATCGAACCCGTAGCGCCTCAAGCACCTCAGCGGCCAGTGAATAGGCTCCTTCCCTTTCTGCTCAGTGAAACAGATGCAAGTAAAGAGATGAGGTGATGTACATAGTTAATATGGATTATGGAAACGTGAAAAATACCCAGCATATACATGCACTTTATTGAGAGAAGGATAGATGTACTTCTGTACAGTAAATTTGATAGTAGGGTAGTGTCACCACCAGTCTAGTGATTTTGCACACGAAGTAATGCCCATTGGCAGCAGGCTTCAAAGCTTACTGCCCTACTGAGCGCACCGAGCATGCT
>JAGLDT010000035.1 GCA_023145485.1 Cocleimonas sp.
TACATTGTTCTTAATCAGCACCCCTTAGAACTTAGAACCCTCAAAGATAGTGTGAAAATATAAATTTTTCTGATTTTTTTGATAGATTTCGTGTATTAATTCCCCTTGGTCTATCATTTTTTTTCATTTGGGAATATAATCCCAAATATGAATAAAATCCTTTATACAGCTTGTTATCTAATACTGAAGCCTTTAGTGCGCATCTTATTGCGTAAGGGCATTTCTTTTGGTGAATTAAGCCAAATTGCGAAACGCGTGTATGTGCAGGTGGCTGAGGATGATCTGACCAAAAAAAAGACACGTGTTACTACCTCTCAGATAGCCATAATAACGGGGTTGACACGAAAGGATGTTGCAAATTTAAGAAAATTATCTGTCGATGAGAGTGCTCCTACCACCCGCTATAATAGGGGAGTGCGAGTCATTGATGGTTGGAAAAAAGATAAGAATTTCAATAGCAGTGATGGTGAGCCTGCTAAGTTATCATTGCTTGGGGGTAAGCGGAGTTTTGAGCAGTTAGTTGAGCGTTATAGTGGGGATATGCCTTATCGAGCTATGTTGCAAGAACTAGAGCGAATTAATGCTGTTGAGGTGGGGGATGATAAATCCATTAGTTTATTAGTAGATGATTATATTCCTCATGGTGATGAGGATGCAGTTTTGGAAATTTTAGGTATTGATGTTGCTCATCTTATTACAACATTTGACCATAATATGTCTGCTGAAAAGGATGAACTCAGATATCAGCGTAAAGTGGCTTATGATAACTTGCCCATAGAAGCCATTGCGCCTTTTAAAGCAATGGTGGATAAAGATGCTCAAGCGTTATTGGTGAAGTTTAATAAGTGGTTAGCAGAGAATGATCGTGATAGCTCGCCTGAGATAAAAGGGACGGGAAAGGTTAAAGCAGGGGTAGGTATTTATTATTTTGAGGAGCATTTGTAATCAAAATATTATTATCTTTTTTAATTATTATTCAGGGTTGAGCTGAGAGAGAAAATGTTAATACAATGTGGTTCTCTTTTTGAAAATATCTAATGAACATTTTACTTGTACTCAAAACTAGTTTGCTTTTCAGCATTTCATTGTTATTTTTTTCCGCATGCAATGTGGAGAATTCTACCTATTCAGAAGGAGGGATTGGCGGTTCTGGGGTTACTCTTGCTGAGGGTGGAATTGGTGGCTCAGGGGTTGTTCTTGCAGAAGGAGGAATCGGTGGATCTGGGGTTGTAATGGGGAATATCACAGGCTTTGGCAGTGTCTATGTTAATGGTGTTAAGTACGATACCACGAATACACAGTTTTACCGTGATGGAAAGTTAGCAACGCAAGATGAGTTTAGTCTGGGTGAAAATATAGAAGTTACAGGTAGTGTTGATGGGCTCACAGGAACAGGCGTTGCGGATACAATCAGCTATGATAGTGATATTAAAGGCGTTGTAACGGTTGTTTCGACTGATAATCAATCCATCAGAATTATGGGACAAGATATTATCACAACACCATTGACGGTTTTGAATGGTTTTGAACAATTGCAGGATCTTATTATTGATAATTATGTCGAGGTTTCGGGAAGTAGGGATTCAGCGGGTATTCTTGTTGCAAGTAGTATTAAATTAATCTCTTCATCTTTTATTGATAATAGTTCTTCGATTGCTATAGAAGGTGAAATTACAAGAATTAATGAAGATCTGAAAATGATTCTTGTTCAAGATACTATTGTAGATTACTCCGCAGTCGTTAGTTTAGATTCCACAGAGAATGATCCCAAAGTAGGTGAGTATGTTGAAATAGAAAGTGCGCTAAATTATATTAACGATAAAATAGTTATTGCTTCTGCTGTTAATCCTGAAAAGTCTTATCAGCACTTTGAGGCTGATACTTTATTAGCGGTTAAAGGTTTAGTGACTGATTTTGACATGAGTTCACCGTTTAGTTTTCGTGTTGCTGGTCAACCTGTCCTGATTACTCCAAAGTCTAGGCTACTTGAGGGTGGATGGGGTGATGTATTTTTAGATGTTGTTCTTTCTGTGGAAGGATTGGTTAATGAAGCGGGCGAGTTAGTGGCTTCTACGATTATTATATCGCCACTAGTCAAGGAGGCGCTATTAGGTGTTATTGAATCAGTAGATGGCAATAAAATTAGATTGCAAGGTAGGGATATTATCATTAATAGAGCAACTTTATTGCTAGACCATTCAAGTCAAAAAAGAGATGATATAAAACCAAATGATCTACAGGTTGGTACTCATATTGAAGTTGTATTAGTAGAGCAGAGTCTTGCTGAAGACTCAGTTAACAGGCAAGATGTTTTGTATACAGCCGTACGTATTAATATTATTGATTGATTGTCGAGTGCTCAGTTAGTCTGCATTTGAGACAGGTACAGATAATCATGGGGTGATTAGCTTCTGGGTGTATCTTGCCTTTCACAGTGAAACAAAGGAGACGATCGCTTCATGCCTCACCTAAAGGGAGCAATTCAAAGTATTATATGAAAGTACTCCATGTGTATCGCACTTATTTTCCTGATCCTCCCGGTGGTTTACAAGAAGCAATTCGTCAGATTGCCCTTTCCACCCAGTCTATTCCAAATGAAACGATAGAAAATCGTATTTTTTCTCTTTCACCTATGCCTATTCCAGTACAAGTAGAACGTGCTGAAGGGCTGGTTATTCGTGCACGATCATGGGTAGCTCCTGCATCCTGTGATTTAGGCTTTATTGACTCATTTCAACAGTTTTCCCGTCAGCTTGAATGGGCTGATGTGATTCATTACCATTTCCCCTGGCCCTTTGCTGATATATTACATTTTTTTGCTCGTATGAAGAAAAAATACAATAAACCCTGTGTTATGACCTATCATTCAGATGTGGTGGCTAAAGGGTGGTTAGGTATGCTTTATCAACCGTTAATGAAACGTATGTTAAATAGTATGGATGCGGTGATAGCAACGTCATCCGCCTATATAAAAAGTAGCCCTGTATTAGCGTCTAGCGTGTCTAGTGAATGCCTGCATACGATTCCATTGGGTATTATGGCATCGAGTTATCAGCAGTATCAACAAGATAGCGTTGATGTTTCACTACAACAAGAGTTTGGGGTAAAAGCAGGTGAGTATTTTTTATTTATTGGCGTATTAAGAGCCTATAAAGGGTTGTATTTTTTATTAGAGGCTGCAAAAAAAGTCAATTTTCCCATTGCCATTGCGGGTACTGGGGTAGAACAAGGGAAACTTTCTACTATCGCTAAGCAATCATCTAATATTCATTTGCTAGGGCAGGTAACAAATGCAGAAAAAATGGCATTGATTAATGGTTGTAAAGCCTTGATTCTACCTTCTCATCTACGTTCTGAAGCCTTTGGGGTAGTATTACTAGAAGCAGCAATGTGTGAAAAACCAATGATCTCCTGTGAGATTGGAACAGGAACCTCATTTGCTAATCTAGATAAGGAAACAGGTTTTGTTGTACCTCCTAAATCCCCTGATGCATTGGCAAATGCAATGAAACGATTAGTTCAAGATAATGATTTAACAAAAAAAATGGGTAAAGCAGCGCGTAGTCGTTATCAACAACTATTTTCAGGTGAAGCACTGGGAATGGCTTATGCAAACCTCTATAAAAAAACTCTAAATGACGCGTAATTCAATGACGGTACTGGTGACGGGAGCTAATGGATTTATTGGTAATGCTTTATGTCAGGTATTGGTTGAAAAGGGATATACCGTTATTGGTGCGCTAAGAAAGCAATCTTATCAAAAAAAACAGTCACCTACCTTTGTAGTCGTTGGTGATATTAGCCATCAAACCGATTGGACTCATGCATTAGCAAATGTGGATATAGTAATCCACCTTGCAGCGCGTGTGCATGTAATGAAGGAAAGGGCAACTAAACCGCTTGATCTTTATCGTGAGGTCAATGCAAAGGGTACATTAAATCTAGCAAAGCAAGCTGTTAAAGCAGGTGTAAAGCGCTTTATCTTTGCTAGTAGTATTAAAGTGCTTGGAGAAGAAAGAGATACACCCTATACGCATAAGGATAAGGCAAAACCTGCTGATGATTATGCACTTTCTAAATGGGAAGCAGAGCAGGGCTTACAACAGATTGTACTGAATCAAGGGATGGATCTCGTTATTCTTAGGTTTCCTTTAGTCTACGGGCAGGGCGTTAAAGCTAATTTTTTGCGTTTAATGCAGTGGGTTGACAAAGGTATACCTTTGCCTTTGAAAGCCGTAAATAATGCACGTAGCTTGCTTTATTTAGGTAATCTAGTGGATGCTATTCATTTTTGTTGTCAGCATCCGAAGGCAGGTGGAAATATCTTTTTAATCAGTGATGGAGAAGATTTTTCTACCGCTGAATTAATACAACATATTGGGCATCACATGCAATCTCCAGCTCGTCTTTTTTCTATTTCACCCAAGTTGTTAAATAGAGGACTCGCTTTACTGGGGAGAAGAGCAGAAGCGAGGCGTTTGCTGGGTTCTCTTATTGTCGATAATCACTCCATATGTGCTACGCTTAACTGGCATCCGCCTTACTCCCTTGCAGAGGGGTTAGCTAATACCATTGCTGATTATAAAAATACCTAAATAATGATGTATCTACCCCTGATTGCCCTTCTTCTTGGTTGGTTTATTACCTTATTGGTCTGTCGTTATGCCACTACTTTAAAGCTAGTACATCAACCCAATGAGCGTTCCTCTCATACCAAAATAATACCACATGGCGGTGGACTGGGTATTATTGTCAGTTTCTTTTTAATTAGCCTGTGGTTAATGTATCAAGAGGAAATTTATGCGCCCGTGTATTGGGGAGTAATGGCACTTTGTTTGCTAGTTGCACTGGTAGGGTTGATTGATGATATTATTCATCTTTCTGCTATTGTTCGACTGATTGTTCATGCCAGTGTTTCTTTGCTCGTTTATCTTGGCATATCAACATTACCATTGCCTGATATTGAAGATATTTTAGGATTGCCTTTTTGGTTGACCGTAGTACTGATTATTTTTGCTGGGAGCTGGTGGATTAATTTATTCAATTTTATGGATGGAATTGATGGGCTAGCTGCAACACAAGCCATTTTCATGCTATTTTCTGCGGTCTTTCTTAGTGTCTACTTTAATCCGATGGTTATTGAAACAACAGTATGGTTCTGGATGCTTTGTTTAACTGCTGCTACCATTGGTTTTCTTTTTCATAATTGGTCACCCGCAAAAATATTTATGGGGGATGTGGGCAGTACCTTTTTAGCGTTTATGATTTTTTTCTTTGCACTAATTACGATTAGTCTAGAGTGGATTAATTATGCCACGTGGGTAATTCTTGCTGCTATCTTTGTTGTTGATGCTAGCGTGACGCTTTTTAGACGAATATTAGCAGGGGAAAATATTTTACAAGGACATCGCAGTCATTTATATCAGCATCTCGCACATTATTGGGCATCCCATCAAAAAGTAACACTTGTCTATTTATGCGTTAATTTATTTTGGTTATTTCCATTAGCATGGTTATGTTTAGTCTACAGAGAGGCAAGTTGGTGGTTACTATTAATAGCTTATACGCCTTTAGTGTTACTGGCGTATAAATTTGACGCTGGTAAGAAAACCTTTTGTTTTAATGATTTTTAATAAATGAAGGGTAGTTTGCCAAGTAAAACTTGGCAATCTAACCGAATCTACAATTCTAGCATCCTCTAAATAGTACAGAGGGATTATCTCACTTTAAAATGCGCTAATATCAGTAATATCAAACGTTCCAGTATGCTCAACAATACCGATAAGGGTGATTTCATCAGTTGCATCTACTGTGTTAGCTACTGTGCCATCTTCTTTGAATGAGTAAATTGCTGTTTCTGTACCTGTGATATTGCTAATAGCAAAGACCATTTGGTCAGCGGTAGCACCATTAGCATAGGAACCAACGGCTGTAGCTACTTGGGTAATATTTGAGAAATCATTCATCGTAGCACCCGTAATGACAATAATCCCATCAGTGCTTTGATCAACATTACCACTTGTTCTGGAGACAACTGAATTTGTACTTATCAATGCGGTTTCGACATTAATTTGATCATCTGAAGTGTTAAAGCTTGTAATAGAGAGAGCATCTTCATTGGTCGTACTACCAGTAAGATTACCTGATTGAGCATTTAATCTTACAACGTCACTACCGCCACTAGAGAGATTAATTGTCATTTCAGAAGTACTATGCTTGGTGTTAGCTGCTGTAATGGTGTCGTTATTATCGGTATCATTAATAATGGTCTTTACAGCAGAGGTATCACCTATAAGATAGGTCTTTAGATCTAGTGTGTTAGAAGACATATTGACGGTTAATGTCGGCGTTATAGTTCCTCCATTGCCATTAATATTTTCAAACCCAGATGCTGGGAAAATATCATTATCAACAATAAGATCGACACCTTCATCAAGGTTTATGTCATCAAAACTGCCTGTTGTTAGGGTAATGTTGGAAGCATCAAAGTCTTCGGTGAAACGTATATCTGTTTGGCTTCCTCCCGTTAATGTTACTGCTCCTACTAAAGACGTAGCATCAAGAATTAGGTTATCACCATTATTACTATTATCAACGTTAATACTGCTAAAGCCAGTGATGTTTGTATTAGTAAGATCAATGTTTTTTGAAGCAGCATTGTCTTCAAAGACTAAAAGTGAATCGCCTGCCCCTGTGATCGTTGTATATTGAGTAGCGGATAGATCATCATCATCAAGTGTTAATGTGCGCTTTGTACCGCCAATGATTACAGTATCAACATCAGTAATGGTCATTCCTGATAAATCACCATCCTCAGTGGCACCTGTAATGCTTAGTAGGTTTGTTTTCCCTGATCCTGATGCTCCAGTAATCTCACCTACGTTGTCAATATCCGTATCATCAATAATGATTGCACTGGTTGCAAAATCATCAGAAAAAGCAAGTGTATTACTTTCATTATCATCATTAAAATCTAAATTAATAGCGCTAAAGTCAAAAGCCCCCGCGCCTTTGAGTTGCAAAGTATCTGCCCCCCCTGAATTAGTTGTATCGATTACAATTGCATCTACATTAGTAAGGTTAGCTATACTTACCTCAAGGCTTCTACCTGTAGTTGCCCCTGAGGAATCAATAAGATTGATTTTTTCAATATTTGTAAGAGTCATTCCCGTGAGGACTACATCGGTTTCTCCTTGGATCTGTAGTGTTTGAGGTGTACTCACGATGCCAGCTAATACGCTAATCTCCCCTCCAGCATTGCCTAAAATATCTTCAGGCAATAAGTTGACTTGTGAAATGCCCGTTGCTAAATTGATTGTTTCTATATTTTCAATATTGGTTGCGTTATTCGCAAGATTAACAATGTTACTACCTGTTGCATCTGTAATATTCAAAGTATCAGAGCCTGCTAAACCATCAATAACAGTGCTAGCTCCTGTAGATTGAGTAGCTGTTGCATTAATAATGTCATCATCAGTACTGGCTATTGTGCTTTCATTTGAATCAGCAGCGGTACTGGTGTCAAAGTTTATCTTGTTTGCAGTAAAAGTATTATTTGAAGTCGGGTTAAGAATGAAATCAATGGGGTCAGTCGATGCGTTTGCAAAGTCTATTAGCTGTATGGCTACAATTTTCGTTGCAGGGTTGGCAGTTACATCCTTCAACACTGCTATCGATGCTTGATATTCTGCTTGTGGCTCAAGAGGATTGAAAAGATCAATATTTGTTTTAGCACCCAGTGTGTCGATAAAATATAAGGATGTATCAACTTTATTTTGCAAGAACTCTTGTCGTTGATTGGCAGTATCAATCTCAGCGGTTGTCAAGCCTGTAGTATGATCTGGGCTAGTTGAGTCATAGTTTAAGGTTAACTCAATGAACTTAGCAACCATATCACCACGGTCAGAATTATTAGATAAAAAAATATTTATCCAATAATCAACTTCTTGAGTACTACCTGCCTGTCCTAATGCATTGACATAAACGAGTTCAACAAAGGCTCTATCACTAAGATGGTCATAGGTGTCTTTGAACACTTGATTGGTTTCAAAGCCATCCATTATTCTCTGATAGACTTTTTCTATAGGGTCTCCTGCTATCAGGCTATTACTGGCTTGATTTAACCAGTAATCTAATCCCTGCTTATCGGGTGTTCTATTAAATGTACCAGCATAAAGCCCTGTTATAATTTCTCTTGCTGTTGCCATAAGTTATCTCCTTAGAGTGAACAACCATACATGATACATGTTGACTATTTAATCTCTTAAAAATTCAAGTTTGTATAAAAGTATAGGGTTAATTATGGTAATTTACTAGCATGTTTGGGAAATATTTCCCAAATATTCTGTGGCTTCATAATAAAATGTTGTATTTATAATAATTATGAAAATAATGACAAATGAATATTGACATTAGAAAATTAGCATATTATTATATAAGCATATTCAGCCAGTAGGTGGCTAAATACTCCTCCATCCTCCTTTGGTGGTATTTGTGCGACTCTTTCAGGGTCGCATTTTTTTTGTCTGTCTTTTCTCACTTCTTGAGCCATGTATGTTTGATTAAGATAAAAATATTTGAAATAAAATATCAAAAAAAGTCATAATTAATACTTGAGTCAAGAGGAATATTCCAATAGAATGCCCCGTTCTTTAAATAGGCTCCATTTAGGGGCTTGTTATAACTAATTCATATGCAATAATGGTTCAGAAGATAGTGCGTTAAAAATCTTGTTATATCATTGTTTCATAAGCTTCATTTCTGGAGATTTTTGAGATGGGAACGTATACTGCAAAACCTGCAGAAGTTAAGCGCGACTGGTTTGTTGTCGATGCTGAAGGTAAAACCCTAGGTCGTTTATCAAGTGAAATTGCATTACGTTTACGTGGTAAACATAAGCCAGTTTATACACCACATGTTGATACAGGCGACTATATCGTTGTAATTAACGCAGATAAAGTACGTGTAACAGGACGTAAAGCTAAAAATAAAATATATTATAATTTCACAGGTTATATTGGTAACTTGAAGTCTATTAGCTTTGAAAAGTTAATGGATAAAGCACCAGAGCGTGCGATTGAACTTGCAGTAAAAGGCATGTTGCCCAAAGGGCCTTTAGGTCGTGATATGTTTAGAAAATTAAAAGTCTATGCAGGTCCTGAGCATAATCATCATGCACAGCAACCAATTGCTTTAGAAATTTAGTAACACTCAACAGAATTTAAGATTAAGAGATTAAATAGAATGGCCGATACACAATACTACGGAACGGGTCGACGCAAATCATCATCTGCACGTGTTTTTATGAAAATGGGAGCAGGTGGTATTACTGTTAATAAACTGCCTATCGATGAGTATTTTGGTCGTGAAACATCACGTATGGTTGTTCGGCAAGCACTTGATACTGCTGATATGAACGATAAGTTTGATATCATGGTAACAGTCAAAGGTGGTGGTGATAGTGGGCAAGCGGGTGCTATTCGTTTAGGTATTGCAAGAGCATTACTGACCTTTGACGAAGGTTTGCGTGGTGAGTTGAAAAAAGAAGGTTTATTGACACGTGATGCGCGTAAAGTTGAGCGTAAGAAAGTTGGTTTACGTAAAGCGCGTAGAGCTACTCAGTTCTCTAAGCGTTAATCTGACATTAATTTATAACGACATACAAATTTAAATATTGCATTCTTAGTAATGATTGATTATAAAAAGCCACAGTATTTTCTGTGGCTTTTTTTGTGCCTGTAAATAAGCATTAATATTTGTAGGATGGCTTGGTATAATACGAAGTGAAATGTGGCATTTGATCGAGAAGAATTAAGATTTTTGTTGCATTTTTGCAACACTGGTACTAAAATTCGTATCAATTCCGCTGGTTTTACTGGAATAGCTGGAACTGGTTATAA
>JAGLDT010000350.1 GCA_023145485.1 Cocleimonas sp.
TCTATTTTATTACTATAGTATAAATTTAATGTTTTAATTCAGCCAACAACATTTTAGTTTGCAATTGCTGTCCAATATTCATGTTATTTTATATTATTTAAGTAACATCATTTGAATTTGAGTCTTAGAGTTAGAAACGGAAGAACAAGTTGTCATTGTAAAACGCTTTGGAGGAAAATTAGTTGTTTACTTTAAAAAAAAAATTAAAGCAAGAAAACACAGTAAACAGGGTGTATGAATTTGACCATGAACAGCAAATAACTCGGTCTTATTAGACTAACGAATAAGCTGGACACAGCAAGTCTCGCATGACATGCACGGAGCCGCATCAAAGCCACTGGTTGATCCTGATGCCTGGCGCTCTGTTTGAGTGGGTTACCCTGAAATTATTATTGAATAATCAATAATGAGACTGTTGATGGCCAGCAGTTCTTACCCAAAGGACAGGACCTGTGGCACTGTGACTGATGAAGAATTGAAGTTACCATTTGCATGAGTTTCCCAAGGTCCTCCTCGAGGTGGAATATTAATATTATGTTACTTTGTGCCAGTAGGGCCAGTACTAGTACAGGGCAGGGTGTGACTGTGAGGGTCAGGTTTTCTGCTGGATTCCTGAGCCTAGCTTGCTTCAGTTGAAGAGCAGACTGACCCCTGAGAATCATGATAATTCTATTGCTGAAGGTCAAGCTGCATGGGAAGAGCAGACATCTGGGAAACCTTGGAATTTTAGTTGGATGCCTGGGGTCGAGGACCTTGACCCATTTCCAGGGTGGTGTGAGGACCTTGACCCATTTCTAGGGTCACAGCTAGGGGAGAACTTTAAAAAAATAATGACAAAAAAAGTTATATTTTCCAGCTTGAATGAAAGTGGACTGAGCATTTACCCTTCTGGTGTTGATAATGTGTGTTTGGTAATGTGTTCAAAATCAAAGACTTCATTACTTAGTACTATTACTATTAGTACTAGTAGTATTACTATGACATTTAAGACAAATGGCCTATAAAACTTTATAAATCCCAGCAACATCATCGATTTCACTCATTTATCTTGCGGTGGCAGCAACAGCAGCAGCAGCAGCAGCAGCAGCAGCAGCAGCAGCAGCAACAACAAGTTAGTTAGTTAATTATTGCTTATAGGGTCCCGCGGACCACGAAGGCCAAATCAGGACCAGCA
>JAGLDT010000351.1 GCA_023145485.1 Cocleimonas sp.
TCTTTTCAATGTTGACGTCATTCCCATCTTTAAGTCACGTCTACTTCACAATCGAAGTCGCCCTGATATGACCTTCGCGGTTGACTGGGCGTTAAGCAACAATTATCTATCACAATCGAAAAACAGCAAAGCTCAAAACGTCTTTAAAATAAAATAAAAAGCACACTCTCATTCAAAAAGGATCACCTCCGTTCTTCACTTTGTTTGGATCCACTTCTCGTCGTTTTCCAGACACGACGTCATTGTTGAATGACGCATTTCGTCACAATTAATGGAACGCTAGTACACTCGTAATGAAGGACTGTCTGCTTTTTCCATAATTTTAACACAGAACCCGGTCGGTTGACACTACAATCGGAGGGATCGTTGTTGGTTGATCAAACTTGTGTCCAGACTTTGAGAAGAGTGCGTTTGTAGCAGAAAAAGAGACCTCCAGTCAGACGTCTGGTTCTGCCGCATGTGGAAACAGCGAACTCCACAAGTTACGAGACCAAGCTTGAACAACCTCAAGCTTGTTGTGAAACCGAGGAAGACACTTCTCAAACTCAAACTCAAACGGAGCCTACTTCTTCTTCTTCTTCCTCCATACACAGCACACGGTTGACAGGGAACGTTTGTTGGACCAGCCGTCATGTCGACTCCTGTTTTTGTGCGTGCTTTTGTCGTTCCGCTTTGATTCTGAGCATAAACAGTTTACCCCCCATTGCAGAAATATTTTTTCCGCAATATTTGCGCCGTTTCATTGGTCACATCGAGCGCTTACGACGGGATACAGCAACCTGTGACTTAACTTTCGACGACGCAGACTTGGCGAGAGCAGGAACACGGCTTCTCCAGACAACCTACCTCGCCAGCGCCGGGGAACATCTCCGGCGGACAACCGAAAACAGGCCACCACCACTTCTTCTTTAAAGAACTTTGAAAAGGGCTCCACACGAGACGGCGCACAATTATTATAACAAGGCCCGAGAAGGAGCCGACTGTGTTTCTATGCTTCCCGCATGCCTCCCTGGCTTTGGTCTCTCGGTGCAGTCGCCGCCGTCGCCATGATCTGCTGTGCCGTGTGGTGGAGGAGGAGGCCCTGGGCCAAGCCACCCACGACCGCAGGGCCTGCCGGGGGGAATGACGTCCCGGGCGGGCCGAGCGGGCAGAGCGAGCAGAACGAGCAGCCCGAGCAGCCCGAGCAGCCGCCTCCCCCGAAGGTCGTCTCCTCCGATCTGATGCCCGACGTGCTAACATCCGCACCGCCCAGCGGCCACAGCCTTCCCTCGAGTTGTGACAGCGCCGCAAAGAAGCGTGCTTCGTTCGCCAAGTCCAAGAAAGCCATGACGTCGGCCGACCTGGCGCCCGACGAGTCGACCATGCAGGACGTGCCCAAGGCGCAGCCCAGCCCCGAGAAGTGGTCGGCCGAGACCCTGTACAAGCGGGTGGTCGATCAGAAAGTGGAGCCTGGCAAGGCGGTCTGGAAGACGAGCGACTGACTGGCTGACTGACGCCTCGGACGTGTATGTCATTTGCCGACCGACGAGGAGACGTGTACGTGTACGCAGCCTCCTACTGATACTATACGAAGCGAGACGGTCTACTACTTACTAACAACAAACGGTTCTGTCGCCACACACACACAAAAACAAACAACAACAACAACAAGAAAACGAGGTTGACGACGACCAACAACAAAAAACTGCGCGCGCGCGCACACACACACACACGCCGCACACACGCACGTACGCACACACTCACACACACACACACACACACACACACACTCACTCACACGAACACACTCTCTCTCTCTCTCTCTCTCTCTCTCTCTCTCTCTCTCTCTCTCTCTCTCTCTCTCTCTCTCTCTC
>JAGLDT010000352.1 GCA_023145485.1 Cocleimonas sp.
GTACAGTTCTATCCTACGGTAGCAGAGTTCTATCCCATGGTAGTAGACTGGTACAGTTCTATCCTACTGTATGAGAGTTCTATCCCATGGTAGTGCAGTTTTATACTATGGTAGGAGAGTTCTACCTTGGCAGTACAGTTCTATCCTACAGTAGGAGAGTTCTATCCCATGGCAGTACAGTTATTATATATCCTATTAATTCCTATGGTAGGAGAGTTCTATCCTGTGGTGGAATAGTTCTGTCTGATGGTAGCTGTATGTCCTGTCTTTGAAGATGATCGATAGATTTATGTGGGTACTGATTTTGTTTTCTTTCAGATTACTGGCAGAAAAGCACAACATGGAGATACCTCGCAGTCAGGTCAGTCTCGGACCGTTTAGAACTTTAATTCTCTCACAACATGTATTGTTAGATCATTTGTACAAGAGGCCTGTAGCTCAGTGGCTGTTGGCCAAGTGATCTTATTACTAATGTTGGAAGGTTCGGTTTCGATTCCTGTCCGGGATGTTGCGTTTTCTCCTCTAATATGTGATACTGATTAGCAGGCAGGCTGTCAGGGGTTTCTCTGGGTACTCTGGTTTACTTGCTTTGGACTTGTGTAAGGTTTGAACTAGTGAAAAACCTTGAGGTGACCCAGGGCCAATGACGGGGCTGTAAGCCATCAATAAGATTAATTGATTGATTAATTGATTGCTTTAAGTCTAGCGAACCATAATGATTATCTCAGGACTGACATCAATAAGATAAATAAATAATGTTGTGTGCTGCAGAGTTCAGTGGTCGGTACAAAGATGTATTCATGGTTCTCTTACTGTTCTGTGCTGCAGATGCTCCCGCCTGAGCGCCAGAGAGGGTGCCGCAACTTGCTGAAGGAATATTTTGCAACGCTCGTTCGTCATGTCACAAATGACCATCAGTCCATCAAGAACATGGATCGCCAGAACCGGAAAATCCTGCAGGTACTATGGGCACATATGGTGTGTGTGTGTGGATATGAGTGTGTGCGTGGATATGAGTGTGTGTATGTGTGTGTGGATATGAGTGTGTTTTTGTGTTTGGGCTAGGTTATATAGGGTGACCCCCAAAAAATGCCACCCACAAAAATGCTAATAACTTCTACATGTGTGCAGCGGTTTACTTCATATTTGGTGCACATTAACTTCAGTTTGTGCAGGATCATTCCACAAAGTTTCCAGTCTGTAGGTCAAA
>JAGLDT010000353.1 GCA_023145485.1 Cocleimonas sp.
CAAGGACTTGAGCAAGGACTTGAGCGAGGGATTGAGCGGGGACTTGAGCAAGGGTCTGAAAAAAGAGCTATTGTCATTGCACGTAATATGAAAAAGACAGGAATGCCAGTTGATGAAATTAGTCAACTAACAGACCTGTCTATTAAGCAGATCAATGAAATTATATAGGAAAGAAAAAGTTAATAACTTGAGTTCAGAGAATAGCTTATTGAGTTTTTCTTCCTTAAATCAGTGCTCTAGTTTCTCAATCCTCTGGTCGCATATGTGGGAATAAAATCACATCGCGAATAGAAGCGGAGTCAGTAAACAGCATAACTAAACGGTCAATGCCAATTCCTTCTCCTGCTGTTGGTGGTAAGCCATATTCTAAAGCACGAATATAGTCATCATCGTAGTGCATTGCTTCATCATCACCCGCTTCTTTTTCTGCTACTTGTTTCTTAAAGCGTTCAGCTTGGTCTTCTGCATCATTTAACTCAGAGAAGCCGTTAGCTAGTTCACGTCCACCAACAAAAAACTCGAAACGATCAGTGATAAACCCGTTGTCATCATTGCGCCTAGCTAATGGCGAAACTTCCGCGGGATACTCGGTGATAAAGGTTGGGTTTTTCAGGCGATGTTCGACCGTTTTTTCAAATATTTCAATTTGTAACTTGCCTAGCCCCCAATAAGCTTCCACTTTAATTTCAAGTGATTCTGCCAGTTTTTGTGCCCGATATTCTGTTTCAAGATCCGTTTCGGTAATGTTTTCATTAAAATGCAAAATAGATTCTTTTACAGTCATACGCGTAAAAGGCTTACCAAAATCATACACATCACCTTGGTAAGTAACTTCTGCTGAACCCACTAAATCAATTGCAATACCTTTCATTAAGGCTTCGGTAATATCAATTAAATCATGATACGTTGCATAGGCTTGGTAGAATTCAATCATAGTGAATTCAGGATTATGGCGTGTTGAAAGCCCTTCATTACGAAAGTTGCGGTTAATCTCAAATACACGCTCGAAACCACCCACTACTAGACGCTTTAAATACAGCTCAGGCGCAATACGCATATACATATCAATACCCAAGGCATTATGGTGAGTTTCAAACGGACGCGCTGTTGCTCCACCTGGAATCACTTGCAACATGGGTGTTTCTACTTCCATATAATCTCTTTCAGTAAAGAAATTACGAATATAAGAAACAATGCTAGAACGCATTTTAAAAGTATCACGCGTTTCTTCGCTCATAATCAAATCAAGATAACGCTGCCGATAGCGTTGCTCATGATCAGTTAGACCATGAAATTTTTCAGGCAATGGACGCAGTGATTTGGTTAATAATTGCAAACTATCTAATTTAACCGATAACTCACCCTTATTGGTTTTAAATAGCTTACCCGTTGCTCCAACAATATCGCCAATATCCCACCCTTTAAAGGCATTATATAGCTCATCACCGAGTCGATTTTTTTGCACATAAAGCTGGATACGACCTGACATATCAGAAATAGTGACAAAACTTGCTTTACCCATGACGCGCTTTAGCATAATGCGACCTGCAACGCTAACCGTTACGTCGTTTTCTTCAAACCAAGGCTTATCTTTATCCTCATACTCATTTTGTAAGGATGTGGCATAATGCTCACGATTAAATTTATTCGGAAAAGCAATACCCTGTTCTCTTATCGCTGCTAATTTTTCACGACGTAGAGTAATTAGTTGATTTTCATCCTGTATAACTTCTTCTGTGTTGTTTTCTGTACTCATTTTTCTCTCCAACAGCCTGCAATGTTTTGGAATAACCCAACCTACACGTTGCTATCTCGTCTAAAATTAGGAGGCTTTCCTTACTCTTTTTATTTAAACACCAGCTTTAAGGCTGGCTTCTATAAATTGATCTAAAGCACCATCTAATACCGCTTGTGTATTACCTGTTTCAACATTAGTGCGTAAATCTTTAATTCGTGATGCATCTAAAACATAAGAGCGGATTTGGCTCCCCCAGCCTATATCTGACTTACTATCTTCCAGCTCCTTCGTTTCTTCATTTCGTTTTTGGATTTCAAGTTCAAACAATTTAGACTTCAGTTGTTTCATTGCAGAAGCTTTGTTCTGATGCTGTGAACGTCCATTTTGACACTGTACCACGGTATTCGTTGGTCTATGTGTGATTCGTACCGCAGACTCGGTCTTATTCACATGCTGACCACCTGCGCCTGAGGCACGGTAAACATCGATCCGCAGATCGGATGGATCAATATCAATTTCAATATTATCATCTATTTCTGGTGAGACAAACACAGCACAAAAGGAGGTGTGACGACGACCGCCTGAGTCAAACGGTGACTTACGCACTAAACGATGTACACCAATTTCGGTACGCAACCAACCATAAGCATATTCAC
>JAGLDT010000354.1 GCA_023145485.1 Cocleimonas sp.
TGTCGCATCATATTTTGGTTAATTCTAATATTGAGAATAACGCTTTATTGATTGCTCAGACATTAGGAGAAGAGCAGATACATTTTTCTTCAAAAGGTGATGGTGTTTTAGTGGCTGCTGGCTATACGCAGAGCCAGGCTAATTGGATAAGACTGAGAAGTAATATTCTTGAAGATATTGAAGGCATAGAGTCAATAAGTGATACACAAATTAAGCCTATTCTAGAATTATTAAAGGGAGAGGTTGAGGAGAAAGGCTTATCGGAAACAATAAGCATTCGTCAGAAAGGTAAGAAATTTATGATTTCTGGTGATCCGACTCAAGAGCAAGCTAAGCAATGGCACAAGTTGCTTAACAGGGTAATAAGACCCGTTGATGGTTATTGGCAGGTGGTGGAAGATTTTAATACGCCTACCAATGTGAAGGAGTTCAAGCTTTCTCTAAGAAGTGTCAGCATTGGAGATGTACCGTTTATCGTATCAAAAGACGGTAAGAAGTACTTAGAAGGTGCGCATTTAGGTGAAGGCTATTATATTAAGAAAATCATGGCAGATCAGGTTCTGCTTAAACACAACGGTACAGAAATACCAGTCTATTTTGGGAAAAAAGGTGATTCAAAGTGATGCTAGATATTGAGAAAGATCTACAAAATGATGCAACGGGTGAGTATAAAAATAGTGTACTTCTCAAGTTAAGAAAGACTAGTGCTGAGGTTCGTAATGAATTGGGGCAAGGTCTAGTTCCAGATGAATATGAGAAGCTAAGTAAATTATTACAGGCTTTAGATACGAGTATAAAGATTGTTGAACAGTATTAAGTAATAAATTTTTTGTAGTGACGCACTATGATTATTAATGAGCCGAAAGGCTCTCTTTTTTAAATTCCTTGCGTTAATACTTTAGTATTAGGAATATTATCATTGTAACTTATAAGGAGATCATACAATGGCAGACGCAATATCAGGTGGAGTAGCAGCAGGTGGAGCAGGTGCGATGACTGCTGAGCAAGACGCTTTAATGACGAAGCAGAATGGTGAGCAAGCAGGTATGCTTACTTATCAATCGGAGCAGGTGTCATCTCAAGCCAAGTTTTTGATGGAATCTGCTGGTAATAAGATGACAGCGAGTATTGCTCAGGCAGTAGCTACCTTTGCTGGTCAGCAAGCTCAAGCTGCGGCTCGAGCTTAATTAGCTCAGGGTTTGAAGTGATGAATTTTTCTTGTTGAAAGTTATTCTATTACTGCTTGGATTATCCTAAGAAATTCATAGCTAGGCTATGATAATGATTGAGATGATTAAAACAGGGATAGAAGAGATTTATTGCTTCAAATTTCTTGGAGGAGGGTGTTAATTTTAGCTTTTCTCTAAGGCATATTTCATAGATTTTGTATTTTAAGAGCCAATTATTTAATGTTCTTAAGTGCAGTATTTATGAAGTATGTCATTAAATATTTGTTAGTTAATTGGAAAGATAAAAATAAAGAGAGTTGAAGTATGAAGATTGATAGTGATGTAATTCAGTTGTTGTCTCAAATTGGCTATCTTGCCTGTTTAAAGGGAAGTGTTGTTGATGGGCAAATGATTATGGATAGTGTGGAAGCGAATAGTGATGGTAATCCTGCCGCGATGATAGGTGTTGCTATTTCTCGAATTTATGCTGGCTTATATACAGAAGCTGTTAGCGTTTTAAATAAAGTACTTAATATCGAGCCAGAACACCTTACAGCAAAGACCTTTTTAGGTATTGCGTTTAGTGAATTAGGTGAGTCAGAAAAAGCATTCCCTTTATTTAAAGATGTTATTGCTGGTGGTGAGTCAGATAATAGTGCTGTTGCTAGTTTTTATTTGGGTGAAATGAATGTGGCTGAAATAACAAAATAGGTTATTTATAAGTATTGATTATTTATGAAAAAATTTTTAATGGTAGGGGGTAATAATGATAGAAAGCATGGTGCCAGTGAATCTTGTACATGGAAGTACTCTGCAAATGGATCAGCAGCAATACCCAGTACAAAAACCTGCTGAACAAGATATATTGAAATTTAAACTAGAATTGGAACCAGGAGGAAAAATCCCTCCTATATTTGAAGTAACGAATAAGGCAACTAAAATAAAAGAAGTTGATAACTCTGCGTTTGGACTGCTTAAAAATATAGATGGTAATTATCATCAGATGTTAACAAGTATGTCTGACTTATCTAAAGGGAAAAACAACCTGAAATTTAAAAGCCTATCAGAATCGCGTGTTGAGTCTGAAGTAGTAAGAACACAGCCTTTAGGTGATGTTAAAGGAAATCAATTTGTGCGTACACCAGAAGATACACAAAATAGAAGTAGAGAACTATACAAAGAATTACTTGCCAATCAGAATGAAAATCAAGCGAAAGGGCTTCAAATGATGAGGCTCATTACCAATAAAACAATTGGTATGCAAATGTTTATGAGTAATTTGAAAATCATATCAGCGGGTGTTACCCAAATAAGCAGTGGCTTTAAAACATTATTCCGCTCTTCAGGTTGATTGCCGTTTAAAGTGCTATTGATAGCAGTAGTCGGTAATTATAAGTCTTCCTGTCTCTGCTGTGTATTAATGCCCACAATAAATAACAATTAGTCTAAATGGGTTTTAAAATGAAAAATTATAGTAATGACTTTATGCGATTAAGATTGGTTTTTGTGTTTGTCGTTGGATTGCTCCTATCAGGCTGTCAAATGGAGCTGTATAGTAATTTATCTGAGAATGATGTCAATAATATGCTGTCCATTATGCTCAGTAATAATATAACATCAGAAAAAATAAAAGATAAAAAAAGCA
>JAGLDT010000355.1 GCA_023145485.1 Cocleimonas sp.
GGTTCAAGGAACTATTTGGTATCATTTTGTCATTGGATGTAGATCTACACGCCAAATTGAACAACTTGAGAACGCTGAGAAATCGCAGGAACTCCGAATGTCAGTTGACTCGCACAGGTATGATTGCGTCTGTATAGGCTGGGCTAGGGGACGGACATTAGATCTACATGTGACAGGGACAATGATTTTGTAGAGTATCTTCGTGGGGTGACGATTTTCATACTCAGAAGGTTGAAAAACCAACAAGAGTGATCAAACACATTGATCTCAGAGTGAAATCTAATGAGGAAAAGAAAACTAAACCAGTCTGGATGACCAAGCGGTCGTTTAATCAGACTAAGAACAACTATAACTCGTACAAGACATGTAGATCTAATCAGAGCTTGTCTATATTGACCTTCACCTTGGCCAAGCATCTGCTCAAGATATAATGATATAATGTTTAACATTTGGGTTATCTATCCTTGTAATCGGAATGTGTAAGTAGGTAACTGTGTATTTTGGTGTGAATGTGTAAAGCTAAAGGTGAGTGTGGGTGAGTGTGGTTATGTTATTAATCGAGGGTGTTGGTGTGTGCGCATTCTCTGGTGCAAGTGTGTGCATAGGTAAGACTAAGAGAGTGTATATTTTGATGCTTGAGCAAAGGTGAGCTTTTTGTGACTGTAAGTGTGTGTGTGTGAGAGAGAGAGAGAGAGAGTATACATTATCTTCTTCTTCATAGTAATGTGGCAATCCCTCTAGTCAAGGCAAAACTCCATATTTGGGGTGGTGCGCGATGTCTGTAAAAGATAGTGTGTGTGTGTGTGTGTGTGTGTGTGTGTTAAATGACACATGTGCACATTTAGTTCCCCAGAAGATATTTAATGTTGATTTTATTTTTTAAATAAAATATCTTACATGGAATTAAACTGGACCAAGATCTGAATTATGGCAAAATGAACATAAAGCTCCTACAGGTCACATCATATACACTAATCATACTTCATAGTCAATTGGCAGGTTTTGGTAGCACTGCACAGTGGCTGCTCACTTTGTATGGCTGTGTTAGTGCAGTGTGACTGTTCACT
>JAGLDT010000356.1 GCA_023145485.1 Cocleimonas sp.
TTTATTGATATTTAACGTTATTATTTTTCAGACTGAATTGCTGACCCCTCTACAGAATCATGCACAGCAATACAAGTATTCAGGTTTTATTATCTACGTTTGTTTACGCTATGATGGGGCTAATTCACTGTAAACAATATCACTCCATTTCGTAGGAACTTAAATTATGGGCAAACAATACAACAGCATACTGGGCGGGATTCTAGTTAGCTTTTTAATAACGCTATCAGCATCAGCAAAAGAGCAAGCGACTGATATTTTATCAGGTTATGAAACCACTAAAATTGCCGGTCATACTTGGTTTATTCCAGGGCCACTTGAAGGCCCTAATCCAAAAAACAGAGGGTTTATGAATAACCCTGCTTTTGTGGTAACAGAGAAAAGCGTGATTGTGGTTGATCCAGGTGGAACGGTAGAAGCAGGGCGTGCTTTATTAAAGCGCATTCAAAAACAAACTAAAAATCCTGTCACCCATGTATTTACCACTCATATTCATGGTGATCATTGGCTGGGTAATCAAGCCTTTGTTGAAAACAATAAAGAGGTAAAACTTTATGCGCATCCTAAAATGATCGAGCTTGCAAAAGGTGGTGAGGCACAGGTTTGGATTGATATGATGATGGATAGAACAGAAGGCGCAAGTAAAGAAACCGTTGCGACTATTCCTACTGAAGCATTGACGGACCAACAAGAAATTAAAATTGATAATATCACCATCAAGGCACATTTAAATGAAAAAGCGCATACGTTGACGGATGCTATGTATGAAATTGTTGAGGATAAGGTCTTAATTACAGGCGATAACGCATTTAATAACAGAGCGCCACGCTTAGATGATGGTACTTACCTTGGCAATATAGCGGTAATGGATAAAGCACTAAAATTACCGATTGAAATCGTGGTGCCTGGGCATGGTCCAACGGGTGGTAAGGAGGTATTAGAAAACTTTAAAGAATTTCTTTCCTTGGTCTATAATACCACTAAAAAACACATGGACAATGATCTGGAAGCACATGAAATTAAGCCAAAAGTCATTGAGGTGATGAGTAAATTTAAAGACTGGACTAACTTCCAAGGCGCAATTGGCAAGCTAGTCAGTGTTGCTTCTCTAGAAGTAGAAGAAAACGATTTTTAATCCTCTAAACCATATGATCCCGTGCAAAATCAAGCATACGTTGTGTTGATTGCAATGCTTTAACACGCACGGTTTCATCAACGAAGATCTCATTTTCTCCCGTTTTCAATACCTCTAGTAAATTATGCAACCCATTCATTGCCATCCACGGGCAGTGTGCACAACTAACACAGGTTGCACCTTCTCCGTGTGTCGGTGCCGCGATGAATTCTTTATCAGGCGCAGCTTGTTTCATTTTGTAGAAAATCGCTTTGTCGGTTGCAACAATAAACTGTTTATTTGGCATCGTTTTAGCAGCATTGATAATTTGCGTCGTAGAACCAACAGCGTCCGCCATTGCAATGATATCTTTTGGAGACTCAGGATGAACCAGTATCGCTGCATCAGGGTGTTTTTCAGCAAGTTCGCCTAATGAGCGGTTTTTAAATTCATCATGTACAATGCAACTGCCTTGCCAACGAACCATTTCAACACCCGTTACCTTCTCAATATAATGCCCTAAATGCTTATCAGGCGCCCAAAGTACTTTTTTACCCTGCTCACCCAACCATTTCACTAAGTTAACCGCAATACCTGAGGTAACAACGTAATCAGCACGGGCTTTCACCTCTGCGCTGGTATTCGCATAAACAACCACTGTATGGTCTGGGTGCTGATCACAAAAAGATGAAAAGTCCTCAAGAGGGCAACTTAAATCCAGCGAACACTCCGCCTCTAATGTGGGCATCAGAATCCGTTTTTCAGGTGTCAGAATCTTGGCTGTCTCCCCCATAAAACGCACCCCTGCAACAATCAGTGTTTTAGCAGGATGTTCATTACCAAATTTGGCCATATCTAAAGAATCTGAAATATAACCGCCTGTTTCTTCAGCTAAACGTTGCAAGTCCTCATCAACATAATAATGCGCAACTAGCACGGCATCCTGTTCTTTTAGGCGTTGTTTAATCTCAGCAATAACCTGTTGTTTTTTTTCTGCACTGTAATGCGGGTTAAGGGATTCAATCTGCGCCGTAACAGGGATAGGGTATTCTAAAATAATAGGGGAGGTTGTTTGTTGGCTCATTTGTCTGTCTCTATCTGCTTTGTTTTTTTACATATTATCCTATTCTCTATCAGGATAATAGAATCTATTTGCGATGGATAGAATTAGGTTATGAAGTTCACTTAGAAAAAGGGGTAGTGGGCTATTCCTGTGAATAGTCTATACTTTCCTTATGAAATATTATCAAGAAATTACCTGTCCACACTGTAAAAAAACGAACCTTGGAAAAGCAGGTAAAAGTACAAAAGGTATTCAGCGTTATTTTTGCAAAAATGATGCGTGTGAAACAAATACGTTTATGCTGGAATATAGCAACAAAGCCTGCCAAGCAGGAATAAAGGAAAAAATTATTGAAATGGCGATTAATGGGAGTGGTATACGGGATACTT
>JAGLDT010000357.1 GCA_023145485.1 Cocleimonas sp.
GTGCGTGTTGCGCCAGTTCACAGCTCTTTGAGCCATGGTGACCAGGGGAAGTATTAAAGTTCTTCATCATGACAATGATGATTAGAGCGGAGGAGGGCTTGGGGCGGAGACAGCGTGTGCTTTGTGAGGATCGGTCACTGCTGGTGGAGGTGGTACTGGTACGGGAGGTGGTGGAGCTCAACGCAGACCAGTAGAAAAGACACGAACACATCTGGGTGAGGTCACGGGCAGCGGGTATGAGACGTGGGATGATGAGAGAGTCTGTAACAACTGGAGGAAAGGAAAGAGAGGAAGAAAAAGAGAAAGGAACAAACTGTACAACGAAGAACTGAGGTGAAGAGGTGATTGGATCCTGTTTGGAAGAGACTGAAGTGAAAACAAGACGTTTCGAGCTTAGCTCTGTCAGCTGTGAGGTAGACGATGTACATGATGTCTGTCATCCTGACAGAATTGGATGGGTGTTGTCACAGTTCCGTACTGTTCGTGTTGTGTCAGATGCTTACATTGTAATCAGTGGTGTGGTATGTATATTATTATTAATTATGATTATAAATTATTATATTCTTCCATGACAATGGCAAGGGTGGAACAAAAAGAAAATGTAAAGAAAACATTATATATTGTATATTAATTCAGTGCAAAGTGCAATAGATCCATTTTCAGCCCTCTCTGTGTGTTCTCAATGTTTTGTTCTATTTCTTTTCTTTGGACTTAACCAACGTAAAAGAAAATCATTTCTGTATTTGGTGGAATGGAACTTTGTTTCATTTCGAAACTACATGTACAGACTTACTAAGTTTTTTTTATGTATTCAGCTGAGTTTAATGTAACAATTGTCTGTTCAGTTTTGTATGTAGCAATGTGGTTAAGGTTCCCAATGACGTTGTTATCAGACTAGTACTAATGTGGTTAAGGTTTTCTGTCAAGTTGTTATCAAACTTATAGCAGCACTTGTAGCAAAGGTTTCTGGTCAGCTTGTTATCAAACTTGTAGCAGTGTAGTTAAGGTTTCTTGTCAATAAGTTATCAAACATGTAGCGGTGCACTTTAGGTTCCATGTCAAATTGTTATCAAACTTGTAGCAGTGTTGGGGACGTGGTGGCTCAATTGGTAGAGCGTTGGCCTCGAGATCCAATGGATTCCGTGACCAGAGGTTCAAATCCCGTCCGGAGCACAAGAAAAATTTGTCAGTTTTTCTGA
>JAGLDT010000358.1 GCA_023145485.1 Cocleimonas sp.
CGGACTGCCATAAGCGTCATATATGGTTCGCCCCGTATTGCAAGAAAAATTCGATCGTAACATAAAGAAATAATGCTTCCATATATCCGGCCTTAAGGTGAGGTCATATAAAATGCCTCTGGCCCTGATGGAATCCGCACATTCCCACCTCATCACGGTCACGGTCTCAAAAGGACCCTAGACGCTTCCAGGTTTAAAAGGAATGCAGGCGTTACCTTTTATGCCATCATTTGAATTTTATCCACGCAATTTGTTTTAACAGTTGACCCAGTTAAAGGGTTTTTAAAATTTGTCAGGTTTAGAGTAGTCAAAGAGAAATGCAGACGCATGCGTCAAAATTCTCTTTGACTACTCTAAACCTGACTGTCTCCCCGACGAGGGGCAAAGCATGTCAAGTTGCTTAAAATACGATACTCTTACTTTAAACACGAGCGACGCCAAAGTCAGATTGATAAGTCAGCAAAGCCCATGCAATCCGAGCATTTTTATTAGCCACTGCTACAGCCGTAATATTTTCCCCCCGTCTTTTTTTAAGCACCTCGACCCACTGATTGCGTTTATCCTGATACAGATGAGAGATCCGAACAACAGCACGTCCACCGTGAATCAACAAAGTACGAAGGTAAGCATCGCCACGTTTACTGATCCCTAGTAAAGTTGGTTTTCCACCTGTAGAATGCTGTCGAGGAACTAATCCCAACCAGGCAGCGAGTTCACGGCCACTTTTAAACACAGAAATATCACCAATAGCAGCTATTAGAGCAGTTGCTGTAAGCAGACCAACCCCCGGGATAGTTAAAAGACGTTGACAGTCCTTATTTTGAGAGCAAATGACGTTGAGTTTTTTCAACATAGTCTCGACTCGTTCATCCAGATGCATCATTTCATCATACAGTTCAGCCAGCTGTTCACGAAATAAGGGGGTTAATCTATTTTCAGCATCCTCAAGCAGAATAGGGATTGCTTTTCTTACTTGGTTGATGCCTTTAGGGATAACGATGCCATATTCCATGAGTAAGCCACGAATTTGATTAGATTGAGCGGTTCGTCTGCTGACCAATAAACTTCGGATTCGGTGAATGCTTTGAATATCTTGTTGAGCAATACTTTTGCTGGGTACGAAGCGCATAGAGGGACGTTGAACAGCTTCACAGATTGCTTCGGCATCAATAGCATCGTTTTTATTGGATTTGACGAAAGGCTTAACAAACTGAGGGGCAATCATCTTGACGTTATGACCGAACTCAGTAAAAGTGCGTACCCAGTGGTGAGAGCCGCCACAAGCCTCAAGACCGATTAAACAAGGAGGTAAATTGGCAATAAAGAGAGTTAATTGTTTACGAGTCATTTTCTTCTTAAAAATAGTCTTTCCCTCTTTATCTATACCGTGAAGTTGAAAGCTATTTTTAGCCAAGTCAATGCCTAATACTTTAATAATGCCTTTTGGATTATGAGTTTTCATGGTTTGTCTCTCTTCTATTTTTGTGATATTTTAAAATCTATATCATGATCTTTTTGGGATCATTTGGAAATAGGGTGGGGCGAACCATTCCATTACGTATTTTGCGAAAAGCAAGAGCCGTAAAATACGCGCCCCTTACGGTAGCCGGTGAA
>JAGLDT010000359.1 GCA_023145485.1 Cocleimonas sp.
AAGTACAGGGCCCTCTCTAGTCGGTTCCCATCCATCAACACCTACTCCAGCTCCAGGCCATCCCCAATCATGGATGATGTCAACAAAATTGTTGTGTAGGTCACGGTCACGGTGGGTGCTTCTTGGCTTGAGGGTCATCGTTTACTAGTCCCAGTATATATATTAATAAAAATAATTTAAAAATATTAAATATATTACAAAATACAATAAATGACAAAAAATATATTATATAATTTTTGGGATTTGTTCTTTTTGTATATTGTATAATATAATATTAATAATAATAATAATAACATAGTTCAAGTCCCCTTCAGTGTACTGTGAAGGTAAGCGCCGGTGATTCCTGCAGCCTGGTGATGAAGGATTCTACCCAAGGAAGACTGTCCCTGTCTCAGTGTCTGCCAAGTTTGGTCAATAAAGGGAGCAAGGGTACAGGGCTCGATCTCCTTCCCTTCAGCCAGACCCACAGCAGTTCCCAGTATGTCGATAGATAGACAGCTCGGGCAGACAGCTCGGGCACAGTCAAGCTGTCAAAGATGGCTCTGACAGCAATCAGTACTCCCCGGCCCCCTCCCCCTGGTTCCCACCTCTCCAGTCCAATACACCTGCATCATGTCATAGTCCTATAGATCTGTCTGAGTGGTAGCCGCAGCTATTCTGAATCACTAATGGATCAAACTAGCCACATTTCTCTGCCGTTGTCTTGTCCCTCTGGTTTAGTCGTTTATGTCAGTTTCGCGAAAAGTGGTACTGACAAATTCTTCTGTGCTCAGGATAATGTCCAGTCTTACATCACCTGAAAAGTATGCAATTTCTGCCCCTTTTGCCAACTGCTCAACACAAAACAGAGGTTAATTCATTAATATTATAATCATATTTATACTAAGTATTCTCACAGAAAGAACCAATGACGCCCGAGTCGTCCTCGAAGTGAGGGTGTGGACACTTGCAATGATGATGAAGATAATATACATAGTCTTATACTTTATAGTATACTTATATAACTTTATTAGTTTATACAGTAGTGTGCTGGATTCATGCTATTGTACTTGTACTTGTACTTGTAGCATACTCGTTGCACTCAGTATGGTAGAAAGCTTTGAAGCCTGCTGCCAAAGTGAGCTACTTAGTGTGCAAATCACTAGATTGGTGACACTACCCTACTATTAAATTTACTGTACATACAGAAACTGTACATAATTTATCCTTCTGTCAATAAAGTGCATGCTGGGTCTTTTCATGTTTTCGTAATCCACCAAACTCTGACATGGACTACAGGATCTTTAATGTACGTACGTGATCATTCTTATGCATGTGTATTCATGCGGGGGTTGGGCACACCAACAGCGAGTCAGCACAACATTTTTGACTCGGAAAAACTCACACAAATTGTTCTTGTGCTTCTGACGGGGTTCGAACCTTGGGTCATTGAATCTTGAGTCCTACCATGAGCCACCCCATCACCCCGGTGACAA
>JAGLDT010000036.1 GCA_023145485.1 Cocleimonas sp.
CCTCAATCTGGGCGCCTGATATTTTTCACGGTGTGATCATTCTTAATAGCGATATGTTTTCAGAAGGTGATGTGCTTGAGTTAGAAGATGCCAATGCACGGCAGATTCTTGGCATGGTCTACCGTACCAAAATGTTTCATACCGTGATTTTAAATCAGGTGAATAATCATCGTATTATGATCAGAAACTCACGCTTACGTGATTTTACTATTCATAATTTATCCAAGTTTGCCTCTGCCAGAGGACTACGAGAAAAACTATCCTTTAAAATTGGCTACGATACCACTATTTCTGATGTCGAAAAAATGTTTGCTAGTGCTTACGAAAAAGCCAGAAAAGATGCTGATATTCTTTTTGAAACACAATATGAAATGGAGCTAATGATCGATGATACAGGCGATCATGCGGTGAAATGGGCATTTTATTATTATACAAAAAACGTAAACTCCATCATGTCAACACGGCAAAGAATGGTGCGGGTTATCTATAAAGCATCCATTGAACATTATATTTCTCTTGCAACACCTGTGACTTTCTCACGAATGGAAGAGGGTGAAAACGAAATTCCCATAATAGAAAATTAAACTTAAATACAAGATAAGGAGTAAGAATGAGTCGTAAATACAATTTTAGTGCAGGCCCTGCGATGTTGCCACTTGAAGTCTTAGAACAAGCTAAAGCCGAGTTAGTTGATTGGAATGACAGCGGTACATCGGTGATGGAAATGAGTCATCGTGGTAAAGACTATATGTCAATTGCTGCTGAAGCTGAGGCTAACCTACGGGATGTGATGAACATTCCTGATAATTATAAAGTCCTATTTTTACAAGGCGGTGCGAGCAGTCAGTTTTCTGCTATTCCAATGAATTTATTACGAGGCAAAGATACTGCGGATTATATTAATACAGGTGCGTGGTCAAAAAAAGCCATTGCTGAAGCTAATAAATTTTGTGATGTGAACGTTGTTGCTTCAGGTGAAGACAGTAATTTCATGTCAATTCCCGATACCGCTTCTTGGGACTTGAACTCCGAGGCTGCTTATGTGCATTACACACCGAATGAAACCATTGCTGGGGTTGAGTTTCATGATATTCCTGATGTAGGTGATGTGCCGTTAGTGGCTGATATGTCATCAACGATTTTGTCACGCCCGATTGATGTCTCAAAATTTGCGTTAATCTATGCAGGTGCGCAAAAGAATATTGGCCCTGCAGGATTAACCATTGTGATTGTGCGTGATGATTTAATTGGTGACTGTATTGAAGGTACGCCAGCGATGATGGACTATGCAATCCAATCAAAAGCGGATTCCATGTACAACACACCACCAACGTACAGCTGGTATTTAGCAGGTCTAGTGTTCAAATGGCTAAAAGGAAAAGGGGGTCTTGAGGGCATGGCTGCGATCAATAAACGTAAATCTGACAAGCTTTATGCAGCTATTGATAACTCTGATTTTTACAAAAACCCCATTGATCTTGGTTGTCGCTCTTGGATGAATATTCCTTTTACGCTAGGCAATTCTGATTTAGACGGAGACTTTTTAGAGCAAGCGGCAGAAAAAGGTTTAGTTACTTTAAAAGGTCATCGCTCCGTTGGTGGAATGCGCGCCAGCATTTATAACGCAATGCCAGAGGAAGGTGTGGATGCATTGATTAGCTTTATGGCAGAGTTTGAAAAAAAGTATGGTTAAGGTAACTCAACCTACGATTTAAATATAAATTCACCATGAAGGTCATAAAAAGAATGAAGCAATCGATCGGAATCTTTCATGGTGAATTAAAAAATTTCTATCATTAAACTATTTTTCATCACGGAAGATGAAAACAACGAGGAGAGAAAATGTCTTATAATATCTTGGCATTAAATAATATTTCAGATAAAGGTCTGAGCCTTTTACCTAGCTCAGAGTACAGCGTAGCAGAGGAGACTAACCACCCTGATGCGATTTTATTACGCTCTTATAATATGCATGAATATGCCATTCCTGACTCACTAAAAGCCGTTGGACGAGCGGGTGCAGGGGTGAATAATATTCCACTGGATAGAATGAGTGATGCAGGTGTGGTGGTTTTTAATGCTCCAGGTGCAAACTCTAATGCGGTTAAAGAATTAGTCATTGCCAGCATGTTAATGGCGTGCCGTAATCTTCCTGCAGGGCAAACATTTGCTAAAAACTTAGAAGGTTCTGATGAAGAAATTCATAAACAAGTCGAAAGTGGCAAGAAAAATTTTGCAGGTTTTGAGTTGCCAGGGCGCACATTAGGCGTGATTGGTTTAGGCGCTATTGGTGTAAGAATAGCCAATGCGGCCAAGCGTTTAGGGATGCGCGTTATCGGTTTTGACCCTTTGATTTCAATTGAAAATGCATGGGGTTT
>JAGLDT010000360.1 GCA_023145485.1 Cocleimonas sp.
GTCTGTCTATATGTCTGTCTGTCTGACACCTGTCTATCTATCTATCTATCTATCTATCTATCTACTATAATCATCACCGTCATCATCATCATCACTACCACCACCATCATCATCGCTGCTGTCGTCATCACCACCGTCATCATCATCATTACCATAATCATCATCACTACTGTCATCATCATTGCTACCAGCATCATCAACACTGTCTTCATTATGGTCAGCGTCATGATGATCATCAGTGTCATCAATGTTATCATCATCATCATCATCATGATCATTGTTATTATTATTGTATTGTGTTGTATTATTTTACATTGTATCTGTTTCATGTTTTGATGGTGATGGATATTTGTTTAGATTGTAGAGCTCTTTGAGTTTGGGTCAAATTGGTGAAGGATCTATTGAAATGGTATGCATCCTCATCATGTCATCACCATCATCATCACCAGCACCATGACCATCATCACCATCGCAACCATCACCACCACCATCACTACTATTATTATGAATATGATTGTTATTATTATTATTACTATTATTATTGTCTGAAATACCGAGCGCAGTGAGTTCATTTCTGAGGAAGAATAATGCTATACAAAAATGATCCATTATTATTATTATTATTATTATTATTATTATCATGAACTGTTCAGCCCCCCACCCTGGTCGGTCAGTGACAAGGACCTTTTCCTTGCAGGGTCCCCTCTGACCTGCAACGCTCTGGCAATGGAGGCAGAAGTCTCCGGCATCTCGGAGCTTGTCGCCGTCAACACCGAAACCGTCTTCAGTCTGAAGAGTTCCAACAACACGCAAGTCAGTTCCGAGGTCACCGTGCTGTGTAAGTCTTTCTTCAAGGTCACGCAGACTCCTGCCACCTGGCGGGGGACGCGCACTGAATCGTGTCTTTTTCACTGGAACCCGTTTTTGTGTGGGTTGTGTTCGAGTGGTGAAACATGTTTACAGTTGGATTGTTTTTCGAATGTTCTTTTTGAGGGAAAAAATCATGTTCACATTTTTGTATTACACTGGATCAAATGGTATCACTTTTTTTTTAACCACTGTTGTATCTGTAGCAATTGTTGCAGACTTGTCCAGTTGAATGTTGTATTTATTTTATATCGAAACATGCATTTTTGTTGTACACTCTTCAGACTTTTGTTTGGAGAGGTTGAGAAATTGTCATGGTTTTTTTTTGTGGTTGCATTTTGTAAAGTACTTTTTGAACAAAGAAATTGTACTTCAACTTCAGTGTTTGACGTGCACTGTTAGTGTTTTGCTTTGTTTACAAACCACACTTTTTTCTTTAGTTTTTGTGTTTTATTCACTGAACTTTATTGTTTATGTTTTGCTGAATTTGTTTAGCTTGTGAGATGCCACAAACACTAATGATTTTGTATTTCAGGTCGAATGTTGTCAACAATTGTATGAGGTACTATGTATGTTGTGAGTTCATGTGCATTGAACCAATTGTATGTAATAGAACTGCCTCTGTTTGATTTGCCAGTTGTCACGTTGGTTGCGACACTGGTTGAGCGTTTCCTGCGGGCATGAGTGACAGTTGTTGGAGGAGTTAACTAATTGCCAGTCATGTTTTCCCACGTTCGCGCTCAACCTCATTTAATTTATCCCACGTTTAAATCATATCATCGAGCCTTTTCATTTCATTCACATGTTTGCAACAAGTTGTGTTCTTAATTTAGGCAGAAACAGTTGAAGAAAAAAGTCAAGCAGGTTGTTTTGATACAAGCAAATGCTTTAGACTTTGCCCAACTGC
>JAGLDT010000361.1 GCA_023145485.1 Cocleimonas sp.
TCATTCTCAGCTTCATCAAATAAACACGTTTGTTGTGATTGTTCACTGGAGGGTGCAAAGCGTTTTATTTTGGATAAGCGTAAAGCCTCTTCCAAAATAGCAATGTGTTTTTTCTGCTTAGAAATGACTTCGGCTTTGGACTCAACATCACGGGTTAATTCATCCATTTCAACTAATAAACCAGCGTTATCTGTCAGCAGAGCAGCGGCTTTATCTTGTTGTTTTACATTTGATTTATCAGCTAAAATCATGACTCTATTTTAACATTTTTTAGATCAACAATGTGAATAAATGCCGTTAAAAAACAGACTCATAATGGAGTTTTTTATGCCCCTTCATGGCATCAATATCTAAGCCGTCCAGTAACCAGTTTAATTGTTGGCCTGTTAAGACTAGAGTATCCTCAGAACCTTTGGGCCACTTGAATTTTTCTTCTGCCAACGCCTTATAATAAAGCACAAAACCATTATCTTCCCAGAACAAGCATTTGATTTTGTTACGTTGCCTGTTGGTAAAGGCATACAAGCACCCAGCAAAAGGGTTATGACCTAACTCGCACTCAACAATAGCTGAAAGACCTCGGTACGATTTACGAAAGTCAACGGGTTGTCGATACAGGTAAACCTCAGTTAAGGCAACAGATGGCCTTATCACAACGGTCACCGTAATACGGCAAGTAAGGATTGAACAAGCAGCAGGTTACTCTCTGTAATGCCTTCTATACTGATGCCATCATTAAATCTTAACGATAACCCACTATCATAATCAGATGAAATTTTGCCATCAACCTGGACACGTGCAAACCCCGTCGAGGTATTTACGTTTTCTTCACAAAAACTTGATTGTCGTTTTCGATAACTAAATTTTTGTTGGCATAAATCGTACTGCCGACAATAAGCGGCTTGTGAGAGTCCCGATGACTGCCATTGCTCTAGGTGATCTGACCAGAAACGTTTAGCTTGTCGGTTGTGTGTGAGTGCCATTAAAAAATTTCCTACTATAAATCATAGGAAACAGTGTGGCATTATTATCTGGAGTTGGGAATTTCGTTGAGAATTGAGCGCTTACAAATAAAGCTTGCAATTACCGTAAAAAAATTTTGGAAAATTTCCGTTTTAATCAGCTCATCAACGGATATCGCCCATGCATAAAGA
>JAGLDT010000362.1 GCA_023145485.1 Cocleimonas sp.
CGTCAAGAACTCGGACCCTATAGTACTACTACTGTACTAGTATTAGTATTACATTATGATTATTACTAAGTTTCAAACTTGCTGGGCAACCTTTGATAGTTCTAGACTTCTACCCAGTGTTTGCATTGACTGATCAAATGAAGTTAATGAGATGAGTATTATTAGTGGTGAACTGGAGAGGTACCTTCAAAAAACCAATTTGATTCCAAATTCTGTAATAGCTGAGCTGGCGCTTCACACAAAGTGGTTGTAATTATGTTGATGTAAGTGTGTGAGTGAATGCGTGTGAATACTGTGATCCACGTGAGTGCGTGTTGCGCCAGTTCGCGGCACTTAGAGCCCTGGTGACCGTGGGAATGGCGCCTATTAGAAGTATTATTAATATTAAAGTTCTTTATTATTATTATTATTATTATTATTATTAATATTATATTAGGGGACCAGCAGTTGAATCTGTTTCAGAAAGTTCTACTTCAGTCTTCTCTTTTTTTAGCTCTCTGTTTCTTTGTATACGTGTGTGTGTGTGTATAGTTGTATGTGTGTGTGATATAATAATGAATAATACTTATATAGTTCAACATCATAGTAGTCATGTGATGTTTTATGAGTTTAACTTTATCTAAGCTTTGATTGTTTAGAGAACTTGGGTTAGAAGTAGAACTGTATATCATTAATTTACTTCCTGATGGCTGATAATTGGTAGAGTTAACACAATTTCTGTACTATCACAATATCGGTATCATTATCACTGTATCAGTATACTGTATAGTGTATGACTGTGACTGTGAGAGTGTATAATATTAATAGGATTTCTGGTAGGATTGTTTTAATTTAAGTAGCCAGTCTTCTGAACAACAGCCTTTGAATTTGTCAGTCTTGGTCAAATTGGTAATTTGTTTTGTTTTGTTCTTGACAAACTATTGAGAAAATATAGTGGAATAGCATTAACCCTTTAACGCTTAAACTTCTGCCATTTTACTTGATTACATTATCATGATTATGATTAAGATGATTATGACATGAGTTGCTCTTGAATTCTGTAATTGTGTAAACAAATTAAATAAATAAATGGAGTTTTTGCGCTGTATAATACATTAATAGTTAATACTTGTTATGTACAACACAGCCACCAGATAGGTACACTACTTCATCATTTACCGATTTAAACAAAATATTAAATTATGTTAGCATTTACTGATTTAGCATGCCAGCCTTTTGATTTATTGGTAAATAGAGAAGTGAATTTTTAAAAAAGGAAGTAATTATGAGGCAGGAACATTGCCTCAGGTCAGGAAGAATTATTCTACTCCCACTTTTTTACAGTGAATGACAGTTGACACCATAATGATGAATTGAACTGATGCAATTTGATAGCCTTTGCAGTTCTAACTAAATCAGTAAATGCTATGCATTATTCACAAGCCTTTATTTATGACCATCAGTAACTTAAGGGATAAATATCTATATATTTATACAAATTATCAACTACCTATTGACAATGACATTGTAAATTGTATACATTATAATATTGTCCAAATTAAGAATCTTTCCATGGGGAATTGAGATTGCTTTCCCTGAAGAAAGCCTGGTATGGGCAGATTCACACTTCTCAGCCAAAACTAGTACTATTGAAGCCCCTTCTTAATATAGCGCCAG
>JAGLDT010000363.1 GCA_023145485.1 Cocleimonas sp.
ACATGCGCTACAGAAATGGACATCATCATCGTCAGTTGTTTGTGTTAGTCAATGCCAATATTCTGACCAAATTCAAGGTAAATTTCCAAACAAGTGACACGGTTTTTTTCTGTTTCAGAGACACATTGATAAAATAATTCCAATCAGACATGAACATCTCACTGGATTTCCATAACATAATAAATTATCAGCAAAATAATGATCAGTTATTACAGAATCTGCTTGATGTTCCATTTTGCTACGCATACAGCACATTGAACCACTGCCCACCGCTAATAGGAGACTATAGCCTACCCTAACCCTAACCCTAACCATAGAGCTTACCGTTTGCGTATCCGAGAGCAGCGTCAGAAACAATAAGTGAGTTGGCAAGCCACTTCTCTGGAACCCAGCGTTCTATGAAATCTCGTCTGCCCGGCTGTCACATGAACCAAGGGGGACAACTTCATCTAACTTTGCTTGTTGCAGACGACACAAATCAGAGTGACAAGCTAGCCTGTCGTGCTGGCCACTGTGCATGGACCAATTTTCGCACCGTCCGCCCACTGCTGCGATTGGTTGCTTCTAAGTCGTCTGCATACAGGGACTTCACGTTCCAACCAATCATGTGGCGCTTTTCATTCCTGATTTTACGGCACGAAACGCAATTGGAAGTAACTGGGCCATCTGTGAGGGGCCAGTTGGTCAGACTAACTGAGGGATGGGAGATGATAGCTAATGATTGGAGCGTTTCGGAATTTCGTCATGCAGACAATTGGTTTTCGCCACCTATCCGCGAAGAAAGACCCAGTGAACCTTGGTGTCAGCATTGTGTTGATTGGTGCTGATGACACATTAATTTAGTCTGAAGAGGAAAGGGCGATAATGATGAGATCGTGTGATTGGTGTGGGATGGATAATAGGCCTATATTCTGTATACGGTGGTTGTCCACACTGGGCTCTTCTTGCAAAGCACTGAAAAGAAAACTTCTCTCAGTTTGAAGTTCCTTTCGCTTACAAGTCTAGTAGGCCTACTAGTATAGTCACTGGTATAGACCAGCCGGCTCAATTAATAAAATGGATGATGATGATGATGATGATGATGATCGTCGTCGTCATTGTCATCGTCGTCGTCATCGTCGTCGTCATTGTCATCATCATCGTCATTGTCGTCATCATCATAGTCGTCGTCGTCTAGGCGTTCACTGTTATCATCATCGTCGTCGTCCTCCTCCTCGTCGTCGTCCTCGTCGTCGT
>JAGLDT010000364.1 GCA_023145485.1 Cocleimonas sp.
AGAGTTGGCCATTAGTGATTGGCTACTTACCCGTAGCAGTCGCCTTTGGCATCACTGCTCAAAGTCTAGCATTAAGTACCGATATCATTATGCTGACCTCCCTACTCATTTTTGCGGGTGTGAGTCAATTCACCTTTATTGCGTTGTTCACCGCGGGTACACCTCTGATGACAACGATTTTGATTACGATTGGACTTAATCTGCGTCATTTACTCTATAGCAGTACCTTATCACCTGAGATCAAAAACACCCCCATAAAGCAACGTTTAATCATTGCGTTTGGTCTAACGGATGAAGTCTTTGCAACCACTATCACTCAGATCAAAAAAATCCCTGAAAATAAGCGGTGGTTATGGATAGCGGGACTCGAATTTGGTGCCTATGCAAGTTGGGTTATTGGTACGTTTATTGGCATTAAAGGCAGTGATTTTTTATTGAATCATGTGATGGAAATAAAGCCCGTACTAAATTTTGCGCTTCCTGCGCTCTTCTTTAGTTTGTTACTGCCATTAATCAATAAAAAAACCATCGTTGTGATTGCTATTTCATTTATTACTGCCTTGATTTTTACTCTACTCGGTCACGCAATCGTAGGGATTTTTATTGCTGCCTTCATTGGCCCTCTTATTGGTTTATTATTATGTCGGATAACGGCCTCATTATAACGAGCATTATTGTGATTGCCTTAGGCACTTACTTAACGCGAGCAATTCCCCTTTTTATTGATATTGAAAAATTATTAGGTGAAAAGCGCAAGCAGTTAGTACGTCACTTTCTGTACTTAATGGGCGCAGCCATTGTCGCCGCTTTATTTGCAACCTCAATCGATCTATCCGCTTTTTCAGCTAATCAACCGCCCGCACTTATTAGCATGATGAGCGGTTTTACAGGCATTTTTATTGCCCATTTACTGTTTAAAAATAGCGGTATTAGTGTGCTGGTAGGATTACTAAGCTATTTTATAGCATCACTGATCACCGTCTAAATCAATTAATATAAATATAATCGCCAAGGAATTATTCGTATGAACAACGCATTAATAATAAAAAAACCACCGCAATTTCCAGCTGATGAATTTTCTAAACGGAGAGACCAACTATTAACCCTGATTGGTGATAATGCGATTGCCATTATTCCTTCAGCCTTACTTAAAATTAGAAATCGTGATGCAGAGTTTCCCTTTCGCCAAGAGAGCGATTTTCTTTATTTAACCAATTTTAATGAGCCAGATGCACTAGCCGTATTTATTCCAGAGCGAAAAGAAGGCGAGTACATTCTTTTTTGCCGTGAAAAAGACCCGAAGACAGAGCGTTGGACAGGGCGTATGGCAGGTTTAGAAGGAGCGGTAGAAACACACGGTGCAGATGATGCCTTTCCGATTGATGATATTGACGATATTGTGCCAGGGTTAATGGAAAATAGAACATCCGTTTATTACAGCATGGGACTTGATGCTATTTTTGATCAGCAAGTCATGTCTTGGATGAGCGGTTTACGCAATAAAATTCGTAGCGGTGTTAAAGCACCGCATGAATTTATTTCATTGGATTTGATTTTACATGATATGCGTTTGTATAAATCAAAAGCAGAACATCAGTTTATGCGTTATGCAGCACAGACAGCCATAACGGCACATCAACGTGCAATGAAAGTGTGTGAGTCAGGTCTTTATGAATATCAACTTGAAGCCGAAATCCTGCATGAATTCCGTAGCAAGGGTATGGAACCAGCCTATAGTAGTATTGTTGGTGGCGGAGAAAATGGCTGTATTTTGCATTATATTGAAAACAATGCCGTACTACAGAAGGGCGATTTAGTACTAATAGATGCAGGGGCTGAATATCAAGGTTATGCCAGTGACATTACCCGTACCTTCCCCGTTAATGGGATATTTAGTGAACCACAGCGGCAACTTTATCAAATTGTTCTTGATGCTCAAAAAGCTGCAATTGCA
>JAGLDT010000365.1 GCA_023145485.1 Cocleimonas sp.
TGGTTTTTTTTATCGCCCAGTCAACATCGAAGGTCATAATTATTATCAGGGCGAATTCCCCATTGAATGACAATAGGTAACAGTTAAAACAGCATATACACTGGTAGGACCCGATAGCGCTGCTCTTGCGACTGCTGTAGCTTTAGCCGGTTAAGGCGACCCGAATTTCTGACAAACGATCAATGAAGTGTTAAATAAATAATACTATAAAATGTTCTCTGAGTACCAGTAGAACTCATTCCCGTCAGGGATTCAGCCCTGGCAGACAGGTACACGATGCTTATGCAACACGCGTCGTGACAAATGGAACTGACGATGATGATAATATTAATAATAATAGTAGTAATAATAATAATAACAATAATAATAATGATAATGATAATAATAACAATAATAAATCAACAACAACGCCAATAATAACAATAATAATAATAATAATAATAGTAATAATAATAATAAGTCTGATGCGTGCATTTGTGCTAATTTTGGGCAAATCAGTTCAAAGTGCCATAGGGCAAAAAGTGTTGAGGCCTGCTGAAAATGGGCACTACTTAATGTGCAAGTTAGCACCCTACTATTGACATTTACTTAACAGAAGCATGTTTATCCTTCAGTCAAACAAACCATTTGGCCAATACAATATTTCACGAGTCTCAATTACAGCATTAGCATAGTCAATTACCCTGTTTCGTAAAATCACGGAACAATAATAAAAACTCACAATTTCATCTGGACAGGCAGTTGTAACATCAACTTAAAAGCAACAATACACACAATAACCACATGCATAACAGTTATAATAAAGAGAACAAGCGAGTGACTTTATGTTTCCCTGGAGAAGACATTTTATTGTCGAAACTGTTGGTTGTTTCTTGTCTTTTCGTTCCGTCGTCCATTGAGGAGTACGTTTTCTTAGTTCTTTTCCAGTAATAATAAAGAAAACACAAAGCATCTCGATGATACACAAAATCAACTCAATGTATGCCTACACTGGATAACACAAAACACTGGGGTTGCCGGAAATGCACAACGCGGAGAGCTTAACCAACGAAGCCATGCAAATACAATCCTGAATAGTTGAATCATTATGAGTGGTGGGGAGGGTGGGGTAGTCTATATAACCAACGAAGCCATGCAAATGCAATCTCATAAATTATGAGGGTGGGGTAGTCTAACCAACGAAGCCATACTAATGCAATTTCACAAATCATGAGGATGGGGTAGTCTAACCCACGAAGCTATGCAAACGCAATCTCAGAAATGATGAGGGTGGGG
>JAGLDT010000366.1 GCA_023145485.1 Cocleimonas sp.
ATATAGGTGTTTTGTAGCTAGGTGTGTTTCTTGTCACATGACATCTCTAGTTGTGATCAGGGATTAGAATTGCTATGCACCACACACCGATGTGATGGTTTTGCTGTTTTTGCATCTTTTTGTGCAGTGCACGTTCAAAGTTTTAGGAGGTTTTATATACAATTCATGTAAATGTAGAGGTTGACTGCAGCCTGCCTCTTCTGTGGTGTGTCATCAGCACAACAGAGCAGGCTTTTGGTGTGAAAAGTTTGTGGATATTTCACTCAATATTTTGCTTGAGTTTCAAATGTATCACTATGTATGAAACGGTATTGTCGATTTGATTTTACTGGTATTATTTATTACTGGTGGATTTTTTTCTTCTTCATCTTAGTGGGCAGAAGAAGTGTATTGCTAATTAAGATATGTTACCAACACTTGGCGGGGTTGTTGCCTTTCTTTTTTTTCCCCATACCCTTTGCAGAAATTTATTTTAATCATGTTATCAAAAATAGCACCAATCAAGAATGGTAATGTGGTAGATCTACTTTATTAATTATTCTTTTGTTTGTTCAAATGATTGTGTCTGTGTGTGTGTTATACATGTGTGTTTTGTTGGTTTGAATTAAAGTTGTTCAACAGAGCATTAGTGAAATTTGGGTGCAAAACATTCAGTGAGCTGTCCAAAAAATATTGAAAGAGTTTGATGCGGTTTTGTATACATACAGTTGAATGATTGTTTCTGTTTGCTTTGTCAAACTGATAAACAGTTCATTGTCAGCTTACTCCACGGTACCTCCAAAATCAGACCCACTGTTCCAGAAAAACCAGGCCGAGATATGTAACAAAGTAAATGTGCCTTATTTTATTGGCGCGCTAGCACAGTTGTCAGGAATCAAATGTTGGCGAACTCGTCATCGGAACGTCGATCACGTCTTTGAGAAATAATTTGCTTTGATCTTTTACACGTAACCGTGATAGAAAGCGGACGGTGTTTCGTCTTGCTGAATTGTGCAACTTGAACAGATACTGGGGGCGATTCTGTTTCATGTATGTGGTTCTCTTTTCTGTGTTGTGCGTAGGTGTGTGTGTGTGTGTGTGTGTGTGTGTGTGTGTATGTGTGTGAGTGTGTATATGTGTGTGTGTGTGTGTGTGTGTGTGTGTGTGTGTGTGTGTGTGTG
>JAGLDT010000367.1 GCA_023145485.1 Cocleimonas sp.
ACTCGGAGGGACAGAAAAACTGTCTTTCACCCTGCCCCGCCCACGGATCGAACCCGTATCTTACAGTATTACACTGGGCCTGTTGAAGGCCAGTGTAACAGGCTTCCCCCTACCCCCACCAACTCTTCCAGAGACATGTGATGATCAACTATCGCTCGGGACCACTGTTCAGGCAGCTGGGCGGGGAGAGCAGGTGTTTGTGGCAGTGTGGTCGATGATGACATCGTGACGTAGAGAGAGGGGAGGTCACTCTGGTGTCAGCGCCGTCACTGGCAGAACCCACTGACACTGACCTTCACCTTGAAGACCTATGCTTTGCCACGCGGCGGTCTGAGACTGCACACACTGCTGCTGTACTTTTAGAGCTGAAGTCGCGTTGAACGTTATTGAAACGTGTGTGTGTCTGACCATAATGTTTTTATCCATTTGTTCCTGTTTTTGCAATGTTGTACCTGTTTCTTAATGAGTGAGCTTAACATTTCTTCTTCTTACTGCAAATTACTATTGTGTTTACATTGATATTTAATTTAGTGATTGTTTCTGAAAGGTTCTTATCGTAAGGCGCTGTGTGCTCCTGTGAGATGTGGCGCTTTTATAAATAAACATTATTATTATCAGTATTATCATCATTATTATTATTTTAGTTATTATTATTATTATTGTTGTTGTCATTGTTGCTGTTGTTATTGCTGTTGTTGTCATGGTTGTTATTATTGTTGCTGCTGCTGTTGTTGTCATTATCATTATTATTATTATTTTAGTTATTATTATTATTATTGTTGTTGTCATTGTTGCTGTTGTTATTATTGCTGTTGTTGTCATGGTTGTTATTATTGTTGCTGCTGCTGGTTGTTATCATTATTATTATCATTATAATGACGATGATGCTGATTATGTTTATGATTTTTCTTCTTCTTCTTCTTCTTCTTCTTGCTGCCGCTGCTGCTGCTGCTGTTGTTGTTGTTATCGATATCATTATTACTATTATTTGTGACCCACTCTGACAAAAGGGGCCTTAAGTCGCTGGGGCCGATACGAGCTACAGGCCAAGAAGTGAAGGACAATCACTGT
>JAGLDT010000368.1 GCA_023145485.1 Cocleimonas sp.
CACTCACTCACTCACTCATTCAACCAATCAATCTATCAACCAATCAATCAACCAACCAACCAACCAACCAACATTTTACGTGGTTGGATGAGAGCACAACCAAGGTGAAGGATTTCCCTAGCGAAAAGTTTGTTTGTTTTTCATTTCTTTATTGGTTGTTTATCATACAGAATGATGTGTCGACAATAACGAAATATAATACACCCCTAGCGAAAGTGGAGGACATCCACAACCCCCCACCCCCTCCCCCCCCCCACCCACTCACAAAAAATAATAATAATAAAATGTGTGTGTGAGAAAATTTGCAAATGCCGCTTACGACTTTGCAAACAACTAGTCTCCTCTATGTCATTTTGTCGGCACCGTTATCAGTGAAATGGGAACATTGTTTCATTTGACGTCATGTCTAAATGATGCGCAAGCATTGTAGTAAAATTACGTCTTTCGTCTGGACACCAAAAGCTGATTGGCGAAAATAGTTTCCAGATATTTGTATTTGTTCACAATTTCACCCTCCTTGTCATGAAAATTTTTCTTCCCAGGGCTATGTCCTTGTTTTCTAAAATCAACAATAATCTCTTTGGTTTTAGTCGCATTTAGATCTAAATATGACCTGTCACACCAGTCAACAGACTCAGTTAAGTCGGTGCACAACCCTGGGGAGATCCAGTACAAGTCGGTGACACATCTGAAAAACAGGCTGTTGACAAAAACCCTTTGTGATCTATTCGTCAGAAAACCATTATCCATACAATTACATGATTCTTCAGCTCAAAATTTGAGATAAGTCTACTTGCCAGAATATGTGGCTGCATGATGTTAAAGGCAGATCAAAAATCGGCGAATATATTTCTTGCATGAGTATAAGCCCCCTCAAGGTGTTTGTACAGGGTGTTCAAAATGAACAGCTTCGCCTCTTCCACACCCCTCCTAGACCGATTACGCAAATTGGAGAGGATTTAGGTTAAGGCCCCGATCCACTTTATGTATTTGCCAGATGCCAGATGAGTTCCCG
>JAGLDT010000369.1 GCA_023145485.1 Cocleimonas sp.
GCAGAAGAACAAAAAAGAGGAGATAATAGAAAAGCGGGATCAAACTGGCAGTCCTGAGATTCCAGACAGGGGGGAGACATCAGAAATCCCCCGGCCTCCCTTTTTAGGGGGATACTTAATCCTGTTATATATTATTATAGGCTTTATACTTAATCCTGCTGCATGTCCATTGCTACGTTGATTGGGGTTTAGCATAATCCTGCCGTACATCAGTTTCGATTTTAATGAGGCATCTTTTTCCTCTTCTTCTTCCGCGTTCTAGTATTTCTGGTAATTAAACCTGCTGCACCTCGGATGCAATAGTATTGAGGCTTTATGCTTAATCCTGCTGATATCAGACGCGATGGTATTTATAGGCCTCAGCACAGCCCTGTTTTGTATACATGCAGCATAACCCCAGCAGTTGATCTATATATATATATATATAATATAGGTTTGGTTTTAACGCCCAGGCAACCGCGAAGGTCATATCAGGGCAACTCATTCAGTTGATCTCGTGAAAATGATGACGAAAATACGATGTTAATGGTTGTGCCTGATAATGGTGAAACTAAAATAGCACTGGCGTTGGTAATTACGTTTCTGTTCAGATCAAAAGGGATAACGGTAATCACACGTTTGTGTTCCAAAGTCGTTGATAATGAATACATGAATAAATGATATATATATATATATATAATTATGTATAGACATGACCATGATTAACTGTAGGCCTTACATAACATGCTTTGCCTTCTGCCAGGGCCTCTGGGCTGCAAATTCATATCTTCCCGGTTCAGTCTACTTCATTTTCTCCAAAACATCTCAAACAAAGACTGCGAAATGTCTGGAACTGTGATCAGACGTAGACTTATTATTAAGTTATTTTGTGTTTCGCTCTGATACAACCGGAACCGTTGACTGAGAGTTCAAAATTCAGTTACCTACCTGCCTACCGTAAGGCCGTCCTGAATTAATAATAATAATAATAATAATAATAATGGCAACTTATATAGCGCCTTCTGGTTCACAAAGCGCTTTACAAAAATAT
>JAGLDT010000037.1 GCA_023145485.1 Cocleimonas sp.
GTAATTAAATATAACGCTATCTAAAGACTTTTTAATTAGCTTATTAATGAGCAATACTCAATCAATTTATTGGGCGTAGAGCTTTTTTTGAATATAAAACCATTGCTTTTCTAACTGTTTCAATATCGTTTTATTTGACAAATGAACAGCGGAAGGACGGCACATAGCGATTATATCGACAGGGGGTAGTTGATGCTGTCTATTTCTAAAGCTTTCACGAAGTAGACGCTTAATGCGATTACGATCAACCGCACGTTTGGCACTTTTTTTTGCGATGGCTAATCCCAGACGAGGATAGCCTTGATCATTAACTCTCACCAGCAAAGTAAATGATTGATTACCAAAACGACGCGCATCAGCAAACACATGACTGTATTGTTTCGCAGTCAGTAATCGAAGCTCTCTTGGAAAAGTTTGCCCTAGCATCTTGTTCTTTAACTCGCTCAATTTAATAGGGCTAACGTTTTCACTTAACTATCTCTTCTTTAACTTAAAAAATATTAAGGACAAAGACGAGTACGACCTTTAGCACGACGTGATTTTATCACTTTACGCCCGCCAACAGTGCGCATACGAGAGCGAAAACCATGAGTACGTTTGCGCTTAATATTGCTGGGTTGGAATGTTCTTTTCATGACTTATACCTAATAGTGCGTAAATATTCAGCTCCATAGTAACCTGTAAAAATATCATGAAGCGAAAAGGCGTGAAAAATAAGCCAAGAAGTCGCTCTTGTCAACTGTTTTAGGAGGTTCTATTGACTTATTCTGTTTTGAAGACTAAGAATTCGACGTATTACTAATACTAGTTAAAACAGTATGATGCTAACATAAATGCGTTGAAGAACGATAAATAAGCAATATAAATACAATTATAATTCAAGGCGTTATGTTTTTTTGGTTCACTTATATCGGGGTGCTTATAATTAATTGTCTTGTGGATAAGTAGTTATTTGACGTATTATGACCGACACTCGATTTATCAGTATAGCATGGTATCCCTGCTAACGTTTAGTCTCTAAAAACTAACAAATTACCTTCTCGACAAGAACTCTCTTTGCCATCTTTCCGATAGGCTGTCAGGATAAGTTTCACTGTATTATCGACCATCAAATCTATTCAATGAGGAACACTGATAATGCTCTGGCAACAATGCTTAAAACACTTAGAACAAGAGCTTCCAGATCAGGAAATAAATACATGGCTACGCACACTCCATGGTACTCACCAAGATAATGAACTTTGCTTATTAGCGCCTAATGAGTTTGTATTGCAACATGTACGAGATCATCACCTCCCCCGAATTAGTGAGTGTGTACGAACAATCACTACAAATAATGCGCTTCAAGTTGTTTTACAAATTGGTTCTTCAATCCCTATACCTGAAAGGATGCCACAATCAGCTCCCTCCCCCCCTTCTCGAGGTGCTTTATACTCAGATCAAAAATTAATTAGCTCATCGACTTCACCAAGGCTTAATTCAGCTATTCCTGTTACGGCCAAGCATTTATTCACAAACAATCTTAGTCAAAATATGACCTTTGATAATTTTGTTGAGGGAAAGTCGAATCAATTAGCTCGAGCTTCCGCTTTACAAGTCAGTGAAAACCCTGGTCAATCCTTCAACCCTTTGTTTATTTATGGTAGTTCTGGCTTAGGGAAAACACATTTGATGCATGCCATTGGTAATCAGATTCTAGAAAATGATAGCAATGCCCATGTTGTTTATCTCACGTCTGAAAATTTTGTTAATGATCTAGTGAGTGCCTTGCGTAACAATCAAATCAATGAATTTAAAAGCTTTTATCGAACAGCAGATGCTTTGCTTATTGATGACATCCAGTTTTTTGCAGGAAAAACGCTTTCTATGGAGGAGTTCTTCCACACATTCAATGCGTTACTCGAAGAACAAAAGCAAATTATCCTTACCAGTGATCGATACCCTCGCAATGTCGTTGGAATTGATGATCGTTTACGTACACGGCTTAACTCAGGTCTGTCGGTATCTATTGATCCTCCAGATTTAGAAACACGGGTGGCTATTCTCCGTAAAAAAGCAGATGTCTTTTCATTAGCCCTGCCTAACGATGTTGCCTTCTTTATCGCCAAACGCTTTAATTCGAACGTACGAGACCTAGAAGGCGCTTTACAAAAATTAGTTGCCACACTACGTTTACGACGTATGAGTGAGGTTACACTTGATTTCGCACACGATGCTTTGCATGATCAGCTTGCTAGCCAGACTAAAAAAGTGAGTATCGATATAATCAAGAAAACCGTAGCCCAACATTATAATATTCGTGTATCTGATCTTAACTCTCCGAGCAGAATACGGGCAATAGCACGACCACGACAAATTGCTATGTCCTTATCAAAAGAATTGAGTAACCGAAGTTATCCTGAAATAGGAAAAGATTTTGGCGGAAGAGATCATACAACCGTTATGCATGCTTGCAAAAAAGTAACAGAATTACGCCGAGAAGATCCTTTAATCGATGAGGGATATAATATTTTATATCGTATACTAACCAGTTAATTAATGATTAAAATCACCCCACAAAAAGATTGAAAAACAATCAAACCAACGCAAAAATAAAGAGAGAAACAGCCTGTGGATAAGTCTGTGGATATC
>JAGLDT010000370.1 GCA_023145485.1 Cocleimonas sp.
TGGATTAAAAAGGCTTGGGATAAATTATCGCCTAATGCTGTGATGATTTTTTTCTTTAAGGCGCTTTTGCGGGTCTCAAACCAGTTTTTTTGCTCTTCAGCTCCTTTTTCATTAGCAATGGTTTCAACTGTTTCAAAGTTTCCCCCATTTGGATTGGTAAAGTGCGCATAGGCTGCTAAATATTCCGACATAAATTCATCAGCATCTAAAATTAAAGGAGGAGAGCCTTCCTTTTTCCGTCTGCACATCCAAATATAAAAGGCAAAATCAGCAGGTGCTAGTTTGATAGCGACCCCATTAAAGGCAACTTTTCGTTGTTTAATAAATAACTCTACGCTAGGAGCTTCATTAAACTTCTGAATTTTTGCGACCGTTTCCTGAAACCCAGCTTTTCCTTCAAGTAAAGCTTCTGGCACTTGATAACGCATTCGTACATAAGGAATATCGGATAAAATAATATTAGCTTCATCGGTGCTGTAATGGCGGTTATCAACGACAAACCGCTGTGCTTTAGGACGCGGATAGAAGAAATCCTTATTATTCATAAACGGCATATTAACCAACACATGCGAGAGGCGATCTTGCCAACGACCGTATAAACTCAGCGCGTAACCTGCGTAATATGACATCGTTTTGCGTCCACCTGCCAAAGACACATGCAGGGACGTGGTGCTGTCTTTGGTAAACTCCTTGACCTTATTCGTAATAAAATCAGAGGCTATTTTATTGTGTTCACTGGACTGATTATCATCAATAAACTGCCCTTCGGTATCTGCAATAATATGGATGTTGTCTTTATTGAAAGCAATATCTGAAATTCCATAATCATCACAAAACGTATAAAACCAGCCTTTATCATTCGTTGTGCCTAATAATGCGATCTCAGCAGAATTAGCCCCTTCTTTGGTGGTGATCAAATGAATTTCGGTTGGGATATAAACAGGATCAGAATCCACTGCCAGCTTATACAAAGTCTCCGTGACAATCTGTGGTGTCATACCAATGACCACCAATAAAACGCGCTTTGAGTATTGTTCTGGTTGTTGCGAAAGAGTTGTCATTTTTTATCCTTGTAGTGTTTAAGCAATGAGGAAAGTATAGAGTGTAAATTTTAATCTTTCTG
>JAGLDT010000371.1 GCA_023145485.1 Cocleimonas sp.
CGTATGTATGTATGTATGTATGTATGTACGTATGTATGTATGTAGCCTGTGTATGTATGAATGTATGTATGTATGTATGTATGTATGTAGCCTATGTATGTGTTCAGAAGAGCTGAGGGTAAAAAGGGTAGACATGTAATGATGTATTATTATTATTATTACTATCAGTATCACACTTTGTGTTCGTTTCGTTCAAGTACTATTAATGCTTGAATAGTTACTATAATGACACCAAAGGGTAATACCCCAGTGTAGCCATCCAAAACTATCCAAGTAATGGAACAGAACAGCCCACATTGGTCTTATTTACTTCTATCACAGTATCACTATCAGGTTTACCACCACACACACTTCGTGAACCAACCCAAACTACCCAAGTAATGGGACAAAGCAGCCCTCTTTGGTCTTATTTAGTTGTTTCAGGTTTACCACCACACACTTCGTGGACCAACCCAAAAAACTACCCAAGTAATGGAACAAAGCAGCCCTCTTTGGTCTTATTTGGTTGTTTCTGGTTCACCACCACACACTTCATGGACCAGCCTGAGCTGCCCAAGCAACGGAACTAAGCAGCTGACATTGATCTCATTTTGTTTTTTCAGGTTTCGGACTTTCCCACCACACGTTGGCCCTGATATTTACCTCTCTCTGTGGTTGACTGGGTTATTAAAAATCAAAAATATCAATCTATCGATCTGCCTGTACCACCACACACACTACCCAGACCAGCCCAAGCTGTTCCACTGCTCGTGGTGTGATTTCTTTTGTCCCACTACCTCAACAGGTTTTAACCACATTGATCTTGTTCATTTGTGCTTCGGGTACACCAACGCACACACACACTATGAAAAGTAAGTTAACAGACCGGCCCAAGCTGCTCCATTGCACACAGTCACAGTGTGATAACTTGTCAAAAAGGAGGCAAAGTGGTTGATGGATCCTTGTCCTGATCATGTGACATTCATCAGCTGGTATTTCATACAGTCCCACGATGCCGATCGGCGATGGGGTACCGTGGATGCAGAAATTAATGTTTCCCCCCCCCCCCACCCCTGGTGGGAGCCCAGTGCTATCAAAAGTTCCCTCTATTTATTTAAGCCTGGAGTTGGTCAGAATGTAGCTTTGCACAGGGGTTCCGATAACTTGCATATATATATATATGCCGGTGAATCACTTGTTCCTGAAGTCGGGAACTTTTTATTATTAGGGCAGCAAGTTCCAAGAACTTTTTTTGTGTGCTGAAGTTTGGCACTTGAAATTCTGAGAGCAACAAGTGCACGCACAGAAAATAA
>JAGLDT010000372.1 GCA_023145485.1 Cocleimonas sp.
GTTGATTTGGAAAGATTAAGATAAAAAATTATTATGCTCCTATCAATACCATTAAAACATACATAATAATAATAATAATAATGGATACTCTATCACACAGACGGCATTACGCGTAAATTTTAACGCATAATTTAACGAAGGTTTAGTTCATGGACATTTCATTCAAACTCAAGTTACAAGTTATTTCTTAAACATAGTTCGTCCTTTTAAAACTCATCCCGGTATAACCTACATGGTTGACTGGGCGTTGAAAATCAAATGCATGTCAATCTTCTGTGTTCAAAAATGTTGAAGAAGAAGTATACAACATCAAAATACCTCTGGATGAATACCTTCAACGAATTTGCAATGGACATGTGTGAGTTTGACTTCAGTCGACTGATCACGACTTCATGCAGCATTCTCTGCTGCCACTGCGAGTAGTCAGGTTTGGATTTATATACATACACTGTGACTACAGCTGTTTGTGCCCTGGACAACGGATACGTGTCGCTCTACAGACCCCAGATAATAAATGGGATGGGAACATTTAGGGTTACATGTCCCTGTGCGTTAAACATGCCATACACTTTGCCATTTTGATGGCACGACCAATAATTTATTATATTGGCTACCAAATTGGAAATGTTATAACACGAGTATGAAACTATTATGCATGATACGTCTATATTCGTCCATAGGGATAGTTCATCCAGAGGTTTTGTCTGATGAGTTGGTTCTAGCGACTCCAGCATGTGCACTGGCCCATCAAATACCCCACACAGTACGTAGGTCAAAGACACAGGTCATCAAAGGGGAATCACTCTAAAGGAACGTAGCATATCTTAATCTACGCCCATGCTAAAAACTGGTTTCCGTAGTGGAATCAGATGCGAACCACGCTCTCCAAAAAAAAGAAAATACAACAGTAGGATATTTCAGGCTGACTTTCCCAACCGAGGTCAGGTACTCGGTTACAGCTGAGTGAACTGAGGCAGTAGAGGTCGACCATGATGTCTTGTCTGCCTGATGTCCTACCAGTACCATTTCACACACCTTCATTACGACGCATGGTCGAGGGCGTGGCTGGTGGTGATGATTATATTGACTGGACACTTTGGGTGCGCCTATATAAGACCACTATAATTATACTATCTGCTCGTGGCGCGGTAGGGCAGTAAGATTTGAAGCCTGCTGCCAGTAGGCGCTACTTATTCAGCTATTTCGCCAATTACTATTCTATTTATATTTACTGCGCAGAAATACCTTTACCCTTCTGTAATTCTATTTTTAGAGAAGTTTGAAATTTGAAAACGCAGGTGAATTGTCCAGGGTACCTGGAAAAGACCTTGACAACTAGCCTGAAAAGTGGTGTCACATGTTAGAGGTAAAACCCCCCCCCCCCTCCCCTCCCCTCCCCCAAATGGTAGGTAGGTAGGTAATTGGTTTCAGTTTAACGCCCAGTTAATCCTTTCTGTTGTATCAAGAAGAAACACAATAATTCATCCAATCACAAGTGAGTCTTTACACAGTTCCACACATTTCGCAGTCTTTGAAGAGGTTTTGGAGAAAATGA
>JAGLDT010000373.1 GCA_023145485.1 Cocleimonas sp.
GAGGTGCCAAGGCCCCGTTCTTAGACTGAGACAGGTGACAGACTGACTGACTGACTGACTGATTGATTGACTGACTGGTTGATTGATTGATTGATTGATTGATTGATTGATTGATCAGACGCCAGTGCCCCGTTCTTAGATTGAGCCAACTGACTGACTGACTGACTGACTGATTGGTTAATTGATTGATTGATCAGACGCCAGTGCCCCGTTCTTAGATTGAGCCAACTGACTGACTGACTGACTGACTGACTGATTGATTGATGCTCACGTCATAAAAATGACCAGGACGTGACGTAGAAAGGGAGGACAAAGGGCGCGCGTGCTTGTTTGGGGCTATCACCAACTCGTGTGTAGACAGCGACCGTGGCGTCACCGTATGCTAAGCAACTGGGCACGGCAGCAGAAGGAAGCTAGATTCGAGCGTCATTGCATATGGATACAAGCGTCATTGTATATGGATACAAAGGAATTCGCCTTTAAAAAAAAAATGCGATGAGTTGAAAAGTGAGCATGGTTTTTGTGTGTGTTTATTTTGTATGTTTCGGAATTTTTCATGTTTTTCATTTTTCATAATTTCTTTTTTTTCTGCTTCTTTCTGTGCTTGTTGCTGTTCTTGTTGGTGGTGGCGGTGGTGATGGTGGTAGTAGTGGTGGTGGTGGTACAATTGAAGATGGTGTTGATGAGAACATAAAGGCAACTGTAAAGGATCTAACAAACTGCAATCCATTAACCACTATACTTGTAGATGGTACTGGTGATCCAATTACATCATTTGGCGGTACATTAACCGCTGAAACTGGAACACCAATAGCAGTTTCAGATGGTTCACCTGTTGATTTATGGGTTGATGGCCTTGGTAGACAAGTGTTTACTATGAGTGCAGGTGATGATGCAAAATTAACAAGTGCTGTTTTGGCTAGTGATAGTAATGGTAATATCATGCAAGTTTCTGCATATGATACGACTTCATACCAAAATTTGGATGGATCAACTGCCAGTGCCATTAGTACTGAATTCACCGAACATACAGTTGTACGAGTTAAGTCGTATTATGATGACAACTGGATTACCATTAGTGATGATGATTCTGATGCGGTTGATGATGAAGGACTGTTATTAGAAAATGGTGCAGAATTAACTATGTTGATTAGTGCTGGTAATAAGATTGCCACTATTGGAGGAAAATTAAATGTGGTTAACGTTACTGATTAGTCTAGTTGGCTTAATTATAATAGGGATTATTATGTACTGTACATTTAATAAAAAATTCGGATTTAAACAAAAGGTGATTACTAATGAGCATCCACCCAAAACTACATTAATTCGTCAACATTGCAATGGAAATTCTGATTTAGACGGAACAATGCGAGATAATTTAGATATTATCCCATCAAATCCAATACGAAATGCTGTTAGTTGTTTACATACGAATGGTGTAGATAATTATTTTGATACTAAGTATACACCATTGAAAACTGATGTAATCGAAATATATGGGAAATTTAATGATTTAACTCAATCATTTTCAGGTACAACATCATCTAATAATGATAGATTCTACTTTGGAATTGATCAAGGTAAATGGCAAATAGGTTATGGGTCTGTGTATAACAGATCAAACGATGCGGATACTAATTGGCATCATTTTAAATTAGATAATGGTTTAATGTATGTAGATGGTACTGTAGTTGCAAACGCTTTAATTGGTATGTGGGTTGGTCAACCTGAATTTACATATAAACTCGGAGCGCAACAAAATAGTACTGGTATTCAGTCTTTTGGTGATATGACTATTTCATCTTTTAAAGTAAATGGTGTAGATATATTTGCATTTGAAGAAGTTGCTGAAGCAATAGCATATAATTTAAATTCTGGTACTAATGGAACTTATGAGTTCACTACTGGTACTATAGCCGATATGCATACAACTGTTGATGGTATTTATAGTAGAAATGCAGATAAGGGGTTCACTAAATCAGGTACGGTTTATATTCCAGCTAAAACTGATAGCGATATATATGATGTACAAGGAAATAGATTAACAAATCCTCCTAATTGCGTACACAACGGTTGGGAAGGTGCGAATCAACAAAAAGCATCAGGTGCAATAATAGATGCAGTGAAATGTATAGTAAATGGTGTAGAACATACATTACATGTGGGTGAATTGGAGGTGTATGGTTATCCTACATATGTTGAGTATGATGCAGGTGGAGAACCTATAGTATCATTAGTTATAGACAGACCTGAAGATGATTCAAATTGGTGGTGGCTTTTATATGATATTGGAACATCTTCTGAATATAAATTTGATGTAGATACTACTTCTGATCCAATTAATAATTTCCCAATGAGGGGTGTTTATACAAAATCTGGTTCAAGTGAAGTATCATCAGTAGATTATGATTCAATTTGGATAAATGAAGATAATGAATTAACTAATTTATATTATAATGATTATCTTGGTATAGTTACAGGTTTAAATTCAAATGCACTCAAATGGATTACAAACCCAGAAACAGGTGAATGTTTTGTAAAAGAACAAGCAACATATAATCAAAACTC
>JAGLDT010000374.1 GCA_023145485.1 Cocleimonas sp.
CTTTTTCAGAGACTGTTTAAGTGAGGGTTTTTTCACAGTGTGTATGTATGGCGATATGAATTCTATAAGATCACAGCAATGGCAAAAAGATGAAACTGAAAGTTATATTTTGTTGACAGATATTATCCAATCCAGTTCAACTGTGTATGCTTGTTATAAATATAGACATGGTCCTAAAGGTAATTATGTCTTTAAGGATGTAATTGACACGTTCCCTGCCTCGGCAATAAAACGTGTCAACGATATCTCTAAAACTGCGCACGATGACAGTCCCTATTGAACTTAACATATTCATGCTAGTAGCGTAAGCTACACAGTCAATTGTCGTTTCTCGAGGTTTTTTGAATGATGTTTAGATGCTGCGTTTTGATCCAACGTGTGCATGATATGCATTTTTATGTAAACATGAAATCCAAGATGGCCGCCACAGAAAAAATGGAAAATAGTTTTTGGGGTCAGCTATGAAGGGATTATTTATAATTTTCGATTGGAATTTGTGGACTGCTTTAGCCATCTACGCCTATAAGAGAAATCTCAAACTAGGACTAATTTTCTGTCAAAAATCATAGAATGGATGCATAATTTCAGTTTCACCAGCATGAATTCTAAACATATAATCTCATTAACTCACAAGCGTTACAGCCAGCTGCAGTACCGTACACGTGTAAGCTGCTCTTATTGTTTCCTTATTTTTATTCCAAGGTCCGCAATGCCGCTTGTCATGGGGGTTTCGCTTGCACTGACAGATTACACCGTGAAGGCCTTTTTCGACAGATTCATGTAGGTACAGACTGCTGTGCTACACCCAGTATTGCAACTGTAGTTGACAATTAAGATTCAACGCCTCATTTGAGGCCGAGGCCGTTCTTCAAGTCAACGAAGTGGAAGGAGCTATAGTAGCAACATACCAGCACCATGGGTGTTCCAGCCACATTCCAGTGGACTGATGCCCATGCAGATGGATTCCCTGCAGCTTTTCACAGCACCACCGGACGCTGGTCAGCGATGTTGGTGGGAATATTGGTCTCTTTGCGAATAATTGTATCGTGTTGTGCCAATGTGACTTGTGTTGTTGGGAGCCCAGAAAGAGTTAATTCTGTGGACAGTGAGTCGCGACGGAGGGTGGAGCGGGTGGTCAAGCTACGCTACATGCTCGGTCACCTGTGGCGGTGGGACTCAGGCACGAACACGACAATGCACCAACCCTTTACCAATCTGCGGTGGCTCGTCTTGCCAAGGCAGCAGTCAATCGTCTCGTCAGTGTTCTACCACAGCGTGCTGCGGTCAGTGGAGGAACGTGGTCGTGTGTGCATCTCTGTAGTGTGCTCTCCTTTTACACAATAGAATATAACACTGTTTAAAACTCGTGGCTGCCAGATATGGGATCGAAATGCTGTTACCAAAAACGAGGAGAACGGAATATTAAAAAAAAATCTAAATTTGCTTGCATCACAGACTCATTTTGAAGGTAATAAAAAAGCTGGACAAGCCACATAAACGTTTGCAAAGTCAGGTCAACGTCATGAAAAGATGGCCTATCGTTGTAGCAAGGTTAATTAATGCTTATTGCTTTATTAGTCGCCGAGAGCATGCAACGCTGATTTCTGCCTTTGCCGACCCACTGTGAACTTACATCAAGGTCAAGGTCATCGAAACGAGCATGAGCATATATATACCATGCATAAGTCTACTGTCATGCCAAGATTGATTTAATATTCCATAGCCTTAAATATTGTCC
>JAGLDT010000375.1 GCA_023145485.1 Cocleimonas sp.
GCACGTTAAAGATCCCATATTCACCTCTCGTAAAGGAGGTGGCCTCACAACCACTGGTATGAAAACACGAAAACACTGCGCACACACAAAGAGAGAGACAAAGACAGAGACAGAGACAGAGACAGAGAAGAAGAGAGACAGAGACAGAGAGATAAATACATGGATGTTACTTCAAGCGAAAGAGTCTTTCATCCCAAATATGGTGGTCACCAGGGACCAATTAATTGTCATGCATGAGTCACCCCAAATGAGTCAGTCACCAATAAATGAGTCACCACAGTCACCCCAAATGAGTCAGTCACCTCAAACGAATTATGCATACATGTGCAGTCACCCCAAAAGAGTCGGTCACCCCAAATGAGTTATGCGGTCACCCCAAATGAATTATGCGGTCACCCCAAATGAGTTATGCAGTCATCCCATTTGAGTCGATCAGTCACCCAAATTGCAGCCAAATATTTTACTCAAAAATACCTCCTCAACATGAGCAGACAGTAATAACTAATTATGCATAAAAATATGAATATTTGAGGACCATGATCTCTATATATCTACAAGTGACTGGAACATTTTCTGAGGAAGCAAACTCTAGTGTTATAGGTTTGATTTAGATAGAGAATCTCAATCAATGGGTTACCGAGGTCTGCCCTGAAAGAAAATAAAAAGTTAAAACCCCACTGTTCTAAATGCCCAAGAAAACAGAAATTAACAGCCATACGTTAGTGCAAATGTGTTTGTGCAGAAAGTGACAGTGCCATGAGAAGGAAAAGCAGCTCACAGCATCCACTCATGGAGTGCTAAAAGTGTGTTTTTAAAGAGCAGTGTATGGAACCAGAATGAATACACGAGTCAGGAAACATAATAATTGCTCATTCGTTGATGTCATTTTCCAAAATAAACATCTGCAGGTCACAATCTTCTTCCACATGTTATATATATATATATATATATATATCCAAACTCGATCTCGACGAGGGAAGAAGCGATGCACTTATATTCAGATAACTTATTCTCAAATATTATTTGTTTTCTTGTTATATATACTGTCCATCAGTTTGTCACATTGCTAAAGGCAATATATATATATGCCACAAATTTGCACACACGCTGTTTTGTCTTGTCCTAATACATTTTTTCTCTCTATATTTTAACCTCTTGTTTGTTTTGATCTGTAAAATACATTTAACAGCACAATGCTTTCTGGACTTTCTAGGAACTAGAACAGAAGTAAC
>JAGLDT010000376.1 GCA_023145485.1 Cocleimonas sp.
AATTAAAACGGAAATTCTTCTGGTGTGAGCGAACAAAAATTTCCGTTCTAATTGTTATGATTTTAACGGACAATAAAGTATTTTTGAAATTGAATTTGAATTAAGTTCAAACCTTGAGAAGCTGAAACTGAAAGACACTGCAATTTCAAATACACATCTTGCCATACTAGAGGAAGAATACATAGAGACGTTGACCAACAAGATCAGCACCACAGTAACTGATGCAGCGAACAAGATCCTTGGACAACACCATGACAAAAAGAAATCCAGGATCACCAACAAACTACTTGGCACATGCGACAAAAGAAGGGGACTGAAGAAAGGTATGAGCAGTCCTGAAGCAGCTGAAAAGTACAGAGAAATCAACAAAGAAGTCAAAAGATACATGCAAGAAGCCAAGGGAAATTGGACAGGAGAACAGTGCAGCACAATGAAGATAACTTGAATACGAAGAAGAGTAAAAGAGCATTTCAAATTGTTAAGGACCTGACGAATGAAAAAAAAGGAAGAGTCAACATTCTTTTGTATGGATAAACTAGGAAAGAGCCTGACAGATGAAAGGTCATCAGTCGATGGACAGACGAGAGTACTGGTCCAAGTTGCACAACCATTAGTCCTGTGAACGGCACCCTAGGCGGGTGGTCACACCACTGTTGGTCGGCCAGGGCTGTCTCCTCTCACCTGCTCTTTTCAACAGCTTTTTGCCTGACGCCCCTGCTTCACAGGAAGGACTATAACGAACCTACACTTTCAGATGATATCGATGGCTTTGCAGGAGAAGTACAGGAGCTAGCCAACTTTGTGGACCGCCTTGACAAAACTTCTCTTTCTATGGAATGGAAATCAGTGCTGAGAAGACCAAGCTGATGATTGACAACACCAACAGCATCACCAAGCAGATCAGTGCAAATTGACAAAGACTAGAAACAATATCCAGCTTTTAGTATTTGGGTTCAGCTGTCACCAACGAAGGATCCAAACCTGACATCATCTTCAGAATTGTGCAGACAACAGCAGGGCTGAGAAAAGTGAAACCAATATGCCCTTGGAACCAGGATCACACTGATGCAGGCTCTTGTCATGTCCATATTTCTCTATGCATGCAAGACATGTTACAGCTGAGCTACAATGGAAATGGGAGGCTGTCAAAACATCTTGTGTATCATACATGTCCACAATTGAGCTCCACAACAGGATTCAGGACAATAGGATTGTGCATGCCATCAGGCGCCATGAAGATCACCTGATGGAAGCTGAAGTGGTACGGACATGTCTCCTGATCATCCGGCCTGGCAAAGACCATAAGGAAACGGGGCTAAGTTAATGTCAGAGAGTGGACAGGACAGGATCCAGTCATGGAGGGCTGTGGAAGATAGACGGAGATGGAGGCAGCAGATTGCGAAATCTTCAGTGGTGCACCTCCGACCCTCCTGGTCAAGAGACAGATACTGAGATAGATAAAATGTTAAGATAAGATAAGATAAGATTACTTTATTCTCTCAGTTGAGAAATTACAACGTGGGTGTATGACAACAGTTGCACAACATAGCTCAAGACATGAAGTATTACAATTTCCACTCCGCATCAAAACGACAAAAAAAGC
>JAGLDT010000377.1 GCA_023145485.1 Cocleimonas sp.
GAACTGAGAGACCCTTCATTTTCCACGAATTGGTAAGAGTTCAAATAGGTATCCAATTTCAAAGGTGTCCCTTATCCTGTTTTGACTGGCATATAGGCCTACGCCTGCAAAGGGCCGGCTGTAAAATAAATTGCTTATTGATCAAACCCAGCTGCTCCCCACAAAACAAAATTAATCTAACATGGGACAGCTAGCTAGCAGCCACAGATCTACTGTTTATATTAAGACCGCCCCAGCAATGACAAAAAGCCAAAACCACTGAGCAAAAACGGGTCAAATCAATCATAAGTGGTATAATATTTGAGCCAGCAGTCGCCATTTCAATGCCTGCGCAGTACGAGTGCATGAGTCCCGAACGCTAAGACAGTGACGTTGGTTCTCATCAATATTCTACTTAACGTAAAGTGAACTGCCGTTTATTTCTTCTCCTCTTCTTCTTCTTTGTAGTTGTTGTTGTCGTCGTTACTGTTGTTGTAGCAACAAGAGTTGTTGTTGCTCCTCTTCGTCTTCTTCAATGCGCCCATTAATATAATAATAATAATAATAATAATAATAATAATAATAATGTAATATTAATAATTCCATTAATACTAATAGTAATAGCACTAATAATATTACTACTAATAATAATGTCAAATCGTCTAAGCGTCAGTGTCAGTGCATCATCCACAGAAACACCATAGAAACCCGTCAGCGTATGATCGGCGTCTTGTTTATTAAGCCCTCTTTATTTACTGTACACAGTCGCCTGCCGCCACACCCACCATCCTCTGACATGAACACCAGCAAAGCGGTTTGCAAATATCCAACTTACCTCGTAGGTAACATACGGGTGGAGCTGTTTGACGTGAATGGTGCCCGGGGTGGGGTAGTATTTGAAGACGTTATGCAGCTGCCAGTCGCTGTCGGTTTCAAGAACTTTCTTGTGGATATGTAGCGTGACGTTATCCACCACCCTGTCTTTCCACTGCAACACCACACTGGAGTAATTCTTTGATTCTCTGATCAGGGTAGGCTGTGGTAGAGGAGTCAGAGATTCTGAAACAAACAAAAAGCACACACACCCAAAAATAGCAACGAGCAAAGATCAGGAGGATTATTGCCGTGGGCGCACATTTTAGTAATGACAAGATTGTAACAACAGATCATCATGCGAAGCTAAAAATCATCGAAGTTATGCAACAGCCAACATTGTTTTGCACCCCCATGCCCTCGGTCG
>JAGLDT010000378.1 GCA_023145485.1 Cocleimonas sp.
GGCTTTTCACTAGTTCAAACCTTATTACACAAGTCAAGAAAGCAATACAAACAAGAAACAGTATATTTTGATGCACTGCTTCTTAGTGTGTCGTTTTCTCTTTCTTTCTGTCTCTGTCTTTCTATTGGTAGCGTTTGAGTCGCCTTGATTATGTATGACCTTCGCGGTTGACTGGGCGTTAAAAAGCAAATATATATATATCTATTTATCTATCTATCTCGGTCTGTCTTTCTTTGTTTTTGCTCTCGAGTTCTTTTATTCTTTCTTCATTTTTGGCTGTTTCTTTTGTTATTTTCATTTCAATCTTTCTCTCTGACTAATTGTCTGTTCTTGCTTGCTTGATTGTTTGTTTGTTGTTTCTTTCTTTCTGTTTTATTTTCCCGTATTGTTCGGAAATTATTGGCCAGTTATTCTTTATCGTCCATAGGTTTGTCTTGACAACTATCGTTGGTCTTGTTCATTTTGATTTCCTTGTTCGTTCAGCGTTTTTGCTTACCATTTTTCGGACAAGACTAGCATGCTGCGAGTTACGCAACTCATTTCGTTATTCAGGACTTCAATCTCTAGGAATGACGTACGTGTTTGTTTGCGGGATTTTTTTTATGCAATTTGTTTTTCCTTTTTCTGTTCATTTTATTTTGTTTTCCTTTTTGCATCATCGTTCCTTCCCAGCTTTAGCATCACGGCATCCTTTCGAGCTGATGATGTTGTGGTCTCTCGCGGCAGACAGTGGTGGCACAGCCACATGTCCATTGTCCACACTATAGGCATTCATTGAAACGAATACACAGTGGTGCATTTTTATTTTTTTATTTTTTTAACAACGTCAATACTGTAAGCCCGAGCGTTCGGAAAGGTCCGAGAATTCCATGTCCAACCCCTGAGCTATTCGAGTGTATTCTAAGGCGGCTTACTAACGCCAAAAGCACGCCGTTACAATGTCGCAGTGAGCATTGTAATTATCACTTACCTAATTGCTATGATCACTACATCATTGTAATTATCTCTCGGACATCATTGTAATGATGCTTTTTTGACGCTAATCTCAAAGGCTTACCAGCGTCAAACGTACATCATTGCAATGATGATGAAGATGATGATGACTGGACACTTGTAACGCGTAAACAAACTCCACATTCTATGTGCTCGTGGCTAGTACGCCGTTAACACGGTGAGCACAAAGCACAGCATTGTAATTATGTTAAGATCATTATTTTTTACAATGCTGTGGTGATCATTGCCATTGCTACAGCCTAGTGATCATTTTTTTACAATGATGTGCTTTTGACGCTAGTAAGCCGCCATAGTATTCCTCACTGGCACCGTCCTCCTGCTTCGGTCGACAAAGGATCCTATCCGAAAACGTGCAGCTTCCTTCATCTCCCAGGGTCATGCAGTCATAGTGGCAAAAGTCGGCCAGTAACTCAGCCCAGATGCACTGGCGTCACAGATTGGGTGATTCTGCCGTGCAACCCACCTTTTGTCGGATAGTGACAGTAGTTTGAATTTGAAGTGTCATGGTCACCAGTTGGCAC
>JAGLDT010000379.1 GCA_023145485.1 Cocleimonas sp.
GTGTCGGCAAGCCAACGGGACACCTGAAAACACCTGCCTCGGGTAACGAAATGGGGCGCTCCATCGCTTCCTCCTCAATCGTCTTAATGGACATACGAGTGCTTTCCAACCCCTTTCCAATGAACGTTTACGACGTTTTCCAAAGTGGCGCTATCTTGCCTCCTTCATTTTTAAAAACCGTTGACTGAGATTAAAAAACCGCGCCGAGGCATGCCTGGAAATAGCCCGTGTTTGTGTGATTCTGCACTGAGCCGCTAACGGTAATAATACTTTAACGGAGCCCTCGCAGTGACTCGAAACTGTCCACATTACGGGTATAGATGTCAGTAAAAGGTGGCTTCAGTCCCAATGCATCGAGCAGGGTGGGCGCTCAAGCCTTGGGTCTGTTACTGTCAGTAACTTACGCTGATTTGGCATAGACCACGGTACAGTGAGAGTGCAAGCCTTGGTCTGTTACTGTCAGTAATGCTGCTTCCATAGACACTGGTGAGAGTTCAAATTATTGGTCTATGTATTGTATTACTGTCCGAAATACTGCCTCCATAGACAACGGTGAGAGTTCAAGTTATTGGTCTATTGCATTATTATCAGAAATGTTGCCTCCATAGACACTGGTGAAAGTTCAAGTTATTGATCTACTGCTGTTAGCAATTTTGGTTTCATAGACGACGGTACGGTGAGAGTTCCAAGCATGTTGTCTAGTACTGTTAGCACCGGCGGTTTCGTAAACCACGGCAAGTATTGGTCTACTACTAGACTGTCAGGGCCGGTGATTTCATAGACCACCCACGTGGCCGGAAGTTCAAGCGCTGGCATATCGCTCAATGATGTCGTTACTGATGGTTTCATAAACCACGGCGAGACTTCAAGCATCGGTCCATCCCTGTCAATGATGGGTGGTCTCACGGACCACGACCACAGTTCCAGCGGTCCCAGTCACAGGGAGAGACTGGGTCTTCTTCTTCTTCTTCTTCTTCTTCTTCTTCTTCTTCTTCTTCTTCTATAGTATTGTATAGTATGTATTTTAACTGAATGTGTATATACTATGCATATTTTTGTTCGTTTGTTTCTTTTTCCTTGTTTGTATTTTTTTGTTATTTCGAATCTTTTGTTCATTTTATTATTATTTGTATGTCGTACATGTTGAGCTCACAAATATGGAGAAGAGAGCTTTGTAAGATTGCTTTATTATTATAATTGTTCATTATTATTATTATTAT
>JAGLDT010000038.1 GCA_023145485.1 Cocleimonas sp.
TTGATTCTCTCGCAGAAACAAGAGTTATCCACATTTTAGGGCCTCCCCTACTACTACTACTATTACTATATAAAAAGAAAAAATATTAATATGAAATTAAAAATTTTACGAAATATCTTATTAAAACACCTTAATCACGTCATTGGTGCTGTTGAAAAAAAACACACTAAAAAAATATTAGAAAATATCTACATTTCTGTACAAAATAACAAGATGACCTTCCTCGGAACAGATTTAGAAATTGAGTTATCAAGTAGCTTTGAGATCAACAGTGGGGAACAAGGTGCTTTCACAACATCTGCCTCAAAAATATTGGGAATATGCAAGGCTTTACCACCTGAAAGTTTAATTTTATTAGAATTAGATAAAAATAGACTTTTCCTAAAAAGTACACGCAGTCGTTTTGAATTATCCACATTACCCGCTAATGAATATCCTTTATTGGATGACATTCATTTTAGTGATGAGATTATTCTTCCTGAAAATATTTTAAAAGGTTTGTTAGATGCAACAGCCTTTTCTATGGCTAACCAAGATGTTCGTTACTATCTCAACGGTTTGTTGTTAGAGGTTCGTGATGGATTGATAAAAACAGTAACAACAGATGGGCATCGTTTGGCTATCAAAGAGTATCAACGTGGTGATAATAATGGTTCAGATAGAGTCAAAAGTATTATTATTCCACGCAAGGGTGTCTTAGAACTCTCAAAGATACTGAATACGAGCTGTGAAGCTCCTCTAACGCTTTATCTTAGCGAGAACCATATTAGGGTAGAGAAAGATAATACTCGCTTTACATCGAAGCTCATTGATGGGAAGTACCCTGATTACCAAGCAGCAATACCAGCAGCTAGTCTTTATCATATTGAACTAGATCGACTTTTATTCAGAGATAAATTAGCGGGCGTCGCTATTTTATCAAATGATAAATTTAAAGGTATTAGACTCTGTTTTTCTAATAATATCATTAAGTTACACTCAACAAACTCTGAAAAAGACGTTGCCGAAGATGAGATCGATGTGAATTATGCTGGAGAACCTTTGGAAATAGGATTTAATGTGACTTATTTATTAGAGGCTATTAATCATATCGATGCGGAAACTATTATTTTGCATATAAGTAATCCTGATAGTAGTGTTTTATTATCATCAGCTGAAAATACCGCAACTAAATATGTGGTTATGCCAATCAGATTGTAATATTACTGATAAGAATGATATTTATTCTCAATATCATCATGAAAAAAGACAACTATGTTTCACGTGAAACATAGTGAGGTTTGCAAAGTAGAGATAATTGATTAACCGCTCATTCTTAAATAAAAAATGTTATACTGAATGGATATTCAAAAGGATCAACTGTATGTCAGAAGAACAAGTTTACGACTCAAGTAATATTAAAGTATTAAAAGGCTTAGAAGCAGTAAAAAAACGTCCTGGAATGTATATTGGCGATACGGATGATGGTACAGGGCTCCATCATATGGTTTTTGAGGTGGTTGATAATTCCATTGATGAAGCACTAGCCGGTCATTGCTCTGAAATAAAGGTTGTTCTTAAATCTGATGGTTCTGTCTCTGTTTCAGATGATGGTCGTGGCATTCCTGTTGATATGCACAAGGGGGAAGGTATTCCAGCTGCTGAGGTTATTATGACAGTGCTTCATGCAGGTGGTAAATTTGATGATAATTCTTACAAAGTATCAGGCGGTTTACATGGTGTTGGAGTTTCGGTAGTTAATGCTTTATCTGAAGATTTAAAACTAACCATTCGTCGACATGGGAAAATACATCAACAAACATATGCTGATGGAGCGCCTACTTCAGAGTTAAAAGTAGTTGGTGATGCTGATAACACAGGTACTGAAATACGCTTTCTTCCCAGTAAAACTACTTTTGCTATTACCGAATATAGTTTCGATATTTTAGCTAAGCGATTACGAGAACTATCCTTTTTAAACTCAGGGGTCAGAATAAATCTTGTTGATGAACGTGGTGAGGGTGAGCAGATTGTCTTTGAGTATGAAGGGGGAATTAGATCCTTTGTAGAGCATCTTAATAAAAAGAAAACGGCACTACATGACAATATTATCTACATATTAACAGAAAAAGAGGATGTGGGTGTTGAAGTAGCGTTGCAATGGAATGACTCTTATCGTGAAAATATTATCTGCTTCACTAATAACATTCCTCAACGAGACGGCGGAACGCATTTGTCAGGCTTTCGTACCGCTTTAACAAGAACCATGAACCAGTATATTGAGAAAGAAGGTGTTGCTAAAAAAGAAAAAGTTTCACCGACTGGAGATGATGTACGTGAGGGACTAACAGCAGTTGTCTCCGTCAAAGTTCCTGATCCAAAGTTCTCATCTCAGACTAAAGATAAATTAGTTTCATCAGAAATACGCGGTATTGTTGAATCTGCAATTAGTGAACGTCTCAGTGAGTTCCTGTTAGAAAACCCAACAGAAGCAAAAATAATTACAAATAAAGTTGTAGAGGCCTGCCGTGCCAGAGAAGCCGCGCGAAAAGCACGTGAAATGACGCGTCGCAAAGGGGCATTAGATATTGCAGGTCTACCTGGGAAATTAGCAGACTGTCAGGAGAAGGATCCAGCACTTTGTGAAATATATTTAGTAGAGGGTGATTCAGCAGGAGGATCTGCTAAACAAGGGCGAGCAAGAAAAACGCAGGCAATTTTACCTTTGAAAGGAAAAATCTTAAATGTAGAAAAAGCACGTTTTGATAAAATGTTAGGATCAGCGGAAGTAGGAACGCTAATTACCGCATTAGGGTGTGGAATAGGGCCTGAAGAATTTAACCCCGATAAACTACGTTATCACCGCATTATTATCATGACAGATGCCGATGTGGATGGTTCTCATATCCGTACATTATTATTGACCTTCTTCTATCGACAAATGAAAGAGCTAGTTGAACGTGGGCACATCTATATAGCACAACCACCCTTATATAAAGTTAAAAAAGGTAAGCAAGAGCGTTATTTAAAAGATGAAGCAGAGAGAGAAGAGTATCTGTTAAATCTAGCAATGGAAAATTCAGGTTTATACTTGCATGAAGGAACACCCCCCATTAAAGGTGAAGCATTAGCTAATTTATCAACTCAATTTCTCCATGTAACAGCAATGATACGCCGTTTATCTCAACGTTATGATGCTGAGATACTGAGATCATTATTATTTACACCCATGAGGTTTGTTGATGATTTTACGGCAAGCAATGTTGAACAGTGGTTGAAAAATGCTTGTGATGCTTTAAATAAAAAATTTAATGGCACTAGAAACTATCAGGCACAGCTGAAAAATAATGCTTCTGAAGATGACTGGACTATAGAAATTGTGATACGCCTTCACGGCGTGGATAATGAGCAAATTTATAATAAAGACCTCTTTATGTCACCTGAGTTAAAAGCATTAGTAAAAGTAAATCAAGAACTGGATGGTTTATTAACGAAAGATTCTTGGATACAGCGTGGTGAAAGAAAAGAATTTGTTGATCAGTTTGATCAAGTGATGAAATGGTTAATGAAAGAAGCTCAAAGAGGACTTAGTATTCAGCGCTATAAAGGCTTAGGTGAGATGAACCCTGATCAGCTATGGGAAACTACCATGGACCCAGAGACAAGGCGTATGCTTCAAGTAAAAATTGAAGATGCCTATCAGGCTGATGAGGTCTTTTCTACGTTAATGGGGGATTTAGTGGAGCCACGTAGAGAGTTTATTGAGAAGAATGCTTTATCTGTTTCAAATTTGGACGTGTAAAGAAAATCTATATGGCCATTAGTATTTTCTTATAAAGTATTGTATGGTTATCTTCTGTTCAGCTTTATGAAAGGATCACGAAGATACCATGCAGTATGGTAATAGGGGATAATAATTAGATGATGCAAACACAATTTTCACTGTATTTTTTAGCCATTGTGATGGGCTTTTTTTTGACAGGATGTTCAAGCAACAATGTAAAACCAGAAAACAACAAAACCACTAGCAGTAGTGTCGGAGTAAAAAAACAGGCTGTTAATCATAGCCATCCTAAAGCAAATAAACGCATCGTCAGCAAAGCTCAACCTACAAAAAAAAGTGTAGTTAGAAAAAAAACCAAGCCAAAGCCAATCAAAAGAACTCCTGTTAAGCGATCGGTTTCTAACTATAAAAGACGCAATCTTGCTAGTAATCAATATAGAAAAAAAAGAAATTACACCGCTAGAAAAAACATAGCGAGAAAAAAATATACACCCCGAAAAAAATATACGGCAAGAAAATATACAGCAAGAAAACAGCCAAGTTATAAAAGTAGAAGACGTGCTGTTAGAAGAGTAACACCTCATTACCCTCCCGCTCAAAAACGTAACTATGGTAATGCTTCCTTTGCTAAAGCATTATCCAATGCAGCCGTAAGAAGAACCCATTCACGGGTAAGATATGATGGTAAATACGTTAAAATTGGCTATCCATGGGGTGATGTACCTGGCAATATAGGTGTATGTACCGATGTAGTCATTCGCTCTTATAGACGTTTAGGAGTCGATTTGCAAAAAGCGGTTCATGAGGATATGGCTAATGGCGGTTTCTATGATTATCCTAATGTTAAAAAATGGGGACTATCTGCTCCAGATAAAAATATAGACCATCGTCGTGTTTATAATTTACAAGCTTTTTTTCGTCGTCATGGCGCGCAATTACCGATAACACGTAACCCAACACACTATAAACCTGGTGATTTAGTAACATGGATGGTAGGGCCAGGATTACCACACATTGGTGTTGTTGTAGAGCAACGTTCTAAAGTTGATCCTCGCCGTCATATGATTGTGCATAACATTGCGAATGGCCCTGAAATGGAAGATATTCTTTTTAGATTTCGTATTACTGGTCATTATCGATATACAAAGAATAATCGTCTAGTAGCACCGAGGCGACATAATACAAATTATGTAAAAAATAAGGGTATTGGTTCAGCAGACTACCAACGCTTGATGAGAGAGTTATCAGTTGCACCACGCCCAAGAAAACGAACTAAAAGTAGAAGAATTAATGTTGCACGCTCAGGAATATCAGATGCTGATATTCGTGCAGTACTAGGAAAATAAGGTATTTAAAAAATGGCAAGAACCCCCTCTGTAATGATTGATCTGGGTACTAAAGCGCCCAACTTTTCACTGTTAGAACCAGCAACAGGAAAAATAGTTTCTCTCGATGATTTTATTTCTAAACCCGTATTAATTGCCTTTATTTGTAATCACTGCCCTTATGTCATCCAAATAAAAGACGTTTTTTCCCGTTTTGCTACAGAATATGAGCAACAGGGTTTAGTTGTGATTGCAATTAATGCCAATGATGTTGCTAATTATCCTGATGACTCACCAGAAAAAATGATTGAAGATGTGAATGAATACAACTATTCATTTCCCTATCTTTATGATGAAACACAGTCTGTAGCTCAGGCCTATCAAGCAGCCTGTACTCCTGATTTTTACTTATTTGATGCAAATCATGCATTATATTATCGAGGTCAATTCGATAGTGCCCGTCCTGGAAATAATGACCCTGTAACAGGCAAAGATATGATTGAAGCAGTAACATCACTCTTAGCGGATCAACCCGCACCTAAACAGCAATTAGCATCATTAGGTTGTGGAATAAAATGGAAGCAAGGCAATGAGCCTAGCTAATATTTTCTTCCATTTCGCTTAGATAATCCGCTAATTTCTACACCCTTCTTTAGATTAGAGTCGAAGGGTTTACAGCTTAAATCCATAATCAACTCCCCAAGCAATTTAAATTCATCAGATCGTGCGCTACCTTTTCTCCATGCCAAACCAATTTCTCTAAAACTAGCATCATCTAATGGATAGGTAATGACGTCGGTATTTTTTAACAGAGATGAATATCGAGACATTTCGGTTAGATAAGTAATACCAATATCAGAATTTACCATACCAATGAGGGTTAATAAGCTACTTGCAGAAAAGCGACTGACACTGTTCATGTTTTTTATTTTACAGGCGGATAAAGCGTGATCTCTTAAACAATGACCATCTTCAAGTAATAAAATACTTTCGGTTGGTAGTTGATTAATATCGTATTGATTGGGTTGCAGAAGTGTTGTGTTTTTATGACAAGCCAATAAAAATTTATCGTTGAATAACGGCATAATCTCAACATTACTTAATGTATAGGGTAATGCAATTAAAATAAGATCAAGTTCACCTGCCATTAAAGAATGATGTATGGATTGAGTTGTCTCCTCTCGAAGATAAAGTTGTAGATTAGGATAGTTCTGACGAAGTTTAGGCATCAGATCGGGCAAGATAAAAGGCGCAATGGTTGGTATCACACCAAGGCTAAGTTTTCCTGTCAGTGGTTGCTGATTACTCTGAGCAATTTCAGCAAGGTATTCCATATCTTTTATACATAATCTTGCTTGATTAGCGATATCACGACCTGTCTGCGTAATGGTGACATTTTTATTGGTTCGATCAACAAGCTGTGTACCTAAGTGGGATTCTAATTCTTTAATTGCTGTGCTAAAAGCAGACGGTGAGACAAAGCATTGTTTAGCTGCATTGCCAAAATGCTGGTTCTGCTCCAATGCAATAAAATACTGTAATTGTTTAATCGTAGGTAATTTCATCATTCTATTTTATCGAACATAACAATAGAAACAATCCATTTTACGAAAAACAATAATCTCGTTACACTGCATCGCTCTTAATAAACAATAAAAGGAAAAAATCATGTTTGAAAATAAAGAAGGTCAGCGTATTCCAGAGGTTACATTCCCTACCTATCAAGATAATACTTGGGTTAATGTAAACAGCAGTGAGTTATTCAGTGGCAAAACCGTGGTTGTATTTTCCTT
>JAGLDT010000380.1 GCA_023145485.1 Cocleimonas sp.
CAGTTATCTCGTGATCTTCCAGCGAATTTGTCCCCCTTTTGTGACAGCGGGTCACATATATTACATAAAAATATATGTCAAATGTTAATAAGATCGAGAGGGATTCCTGAATAATTATAAGAAGAAAAGTTGACCAGACAATCAAACCATAAAATGTGGGAATGCTTTTCTTTTCTGTTCTTTCTTTCTAGAGTTTCTTCTTTCTTTCTTTCTTTCTTTCTTTCTTTCTTTTTCTCACTTTTTGTTGGCTCGGCAATTGAATCAAGTTTGTTCCAAGTATGGAGTTTTAGAATTATAGATACTCTTGATTGCTGTTGAACAGAACACAGTTGGCTGACAGTTGTGAATCCTGGGACTGTTTTCAGTTAAAGTGCCGCAGATTGTCAAGGTTTTGCAAGCGAAAAGCGGAGAAGGGATCAACCTTATCAGTGTGTCCTGCGAACTGTTGGCTATCTCCGCCTCCTGGTCCTATGGCTACGCCAGTAGATTTCCGTTCAGGTCGGTAAAGTATAGCCGCTTTTCATTCCTGTAAAGCGTAACATCTTTTTCTTCAGGTCAGTAAAGCATAGCCACTTTTCATTTAGGTAAGTAAAGCGTAACGCAACATATTTCTCTTCAGGTCGGTAAAGTACAACTGCTTTCCAGTCAGGTCAGTAAAGCATAGCTACTTTCTTCAATCAGGTCAGTAAAGCATAGCCACCACGTTCCTTAAGTTTTAGGTCAACAAAACATTTAACCGCTTTCCAGTTCCACGCAGGCCAGTCAAGCAAAGCCGATTTCATTCAGGTCAGTAAAGTATGGCTTGTTATTCACACAGGTAAGGAAAGCGTAGCCGATTTCATTCAGGTCAGTAAGGTATGGCTTGTTATTCACACAGGTAAGGAAAGCGTAGCTGACTTCTGTTTAGGTCAGTAAGGCATAACTGCTTTCAGTTCAGGTCAATAAAGCATCACCACTTTCATCCAGGTCAGTAAAGCATAGCCACTTTAAAGTTTCATTCATGTCAGTACAGCATAGCCACTTTCATCAATCAGG
>JAGLDT010000381.1 GCA_023145485.1 Cocleimonas sp.
CATAACGATTATCTCAGGACTGAATGGGTACAAACATGAATACTAAACTAAACTTGTTCTGCACACGCTATTACTGTACAGCAACGTGTACACAATAACGAAGAAAATCAAAATTCACCAACTGAAATCAACATGAAAGCGAAAGATACTGGTTAACTCCAAGTAGATAAAGCATTAAAATTAAACATCACACACAACCTGGCGCTGCCATCATTTGCTCAGTTATATAAGCTCCAAGAATCTGAGGCCACCTTAAACCACAGGAGTTTTTGCACCTTACAGTACTCATGGTGTTGTGTAACTATTATTTGCAAAATATATTTCTTGTCACAATGAGACCAAAATCAAGCCATGAGGCTAAAAGATGTCAGTAACACAGAAGGACATTGCTCCTATGCTCTACCTCTGTCTCGATCTTTGAAGTGTCAGCATATGAGTTGAGGTCTCTTTGTGTGATGTCTATGACTTTTGACAAAACAAGAAAACAACCCCAGTAAACAAGATTTTGTTTCTTTTACATTATTACTGTTTGATGCTGCTGTGATCGCGAAATTAACCTTTTAAGTCAATGTTAACAGGGATTCTACTTTTCTGATTGCTGTATTCCCACACCATTCAACTTCATCAGTCTCGTGATCCTATGATAGCGCTGGTGTGCTCTCAAGACCACTGGCAATTCACAACTTTGTGCAGCAAACTCGAGATCGAGCAGCAATCTCGAGATTATGTTGCGTGAAGTCGAACTACCGGGAGAGACTTTTTACCGTCATACAAAGTTTTAATGACATAGCTTATTATACTGTCTGAGATATTGCAACTATAGTACAAATTAAAAATGTCATGGTTGAGATATAGTTGTGACCTTGAATGAAGAGCAAGGTCATCGGACTGATAAAATATGTTATAGGCCTTTAGTTGGACTATATATATATATATATATATATATATATCTTCACAGCAAATGTGATGGGCATTGCTTGAATGGTTTCTGAAATAATCAAACATAATTATTATTTTCATGATTAACATATATGTGTGACCTTGAATGTAGGTCAGGTTCAATATTTTATTAGCACGTGGTCCTTTAGCATGTCTGAGGCAGTTACCGTGCCATGCCTGATGATGATGACTTCAATCGCTTCCGAGGAATCGCTTGCGAGGAACACGCACGCACACACGCACGAACGCACACACGCACGCACACATTCA
>JAGLDT010000382.1 GCA_023145485.1 Cocleimonas sp.
TGTTACAGTGTGTGGAATCACACTAACATCCAGAGAGCCCTGCTATGTTACAGTGTATGGAATCACACCAACAGCCAGAGAGTCCTGCTTTGTTACAGTGTATGGAATCACACTAACATCCAGAGAGCCCTGCTATGTTACAGTGTATGGAATCACACCTAACATCCAGAGAGCCCTGCTGTGTTACAGTGTATGGAATCACACCAACATCCAGAGACTACTGCTTTGTTACAGTGTATGAAATCACACTAACATCCAGAGAGCCCTGCTATGTTACAGTGTATGGAATCACACCAACAGCCAGAGAGTCCTGCTTTGTTACAGTGTGTGGAATCACACTAACATCCAGAGAGCCCTGCTATGTTACAGTGTATGGAATCACACCAACATCCAGAGACTCCTGCTTTGTTACAGTGTATGGAATCACACTAGCAGCCAGAGAGTCCCGCTTTCGTGAGCAGCCATGTTCATCATTACAAGAGACAGTGGCTGTGATCGCTTCCACCCTTGTAACCGAACTCGGCGACAAGCCTTTTCTCTTCTTTGGCCACAGGTATCATATTATTGTCAGGTGTTCTGTGTTCTGCATTATGTGTTCTGTGCACCATGTAGTACTTTGTACTTGTAAACGTACTGCTTTTATCAATCATGCAGATCATACAGAATGCTTTGGTTGTTTAGAATGGAAATGTCAGTGTTAGATTAGCAACACCCCCACACACACACACTCAAAAACTGACACTCTCACACATGCACGCACGCATGCGTGCATGCACAGGCACACATACACACACTCACATACTGACACACACACACTCTATATATATATATATATATATATATATACCTCCATTGCGTGTGGGACTTAGAAAGATCTGTTTTGTTCACCTGAATACATCATTTATGATAATGAAACTTGATCAGTAGCATATAATACTCCTTGGCCAAGATGTTGTTTGTTTTAATTTTAAATGTCGGTCCGTGATTACTAGCATCCTATACTGTGGCCCATTTTAAAGACACGTTGAACATATGCTAAGTTCAGCACATCTTAGTCTATTTTGGGTCGATGCCCTGTTGCACGTGTTTCCATGCGTCGCTGTGTCTTTTTAGGTGTGACTGTGTGTTTGCAGGTGTGGCTGTGTCTACAGGTGTAGCTGTGTGTTAACAGGTGTGGCTGTGTCTACAGGTGTGGCTGTGT
>JAGLDT010000383.1 GCA_023145485.1 Cocleimonas sp.
GAAAGAAAGAAGGAAACACAAACAGAAATAAATAAATAAATACATAAATAAATTGAAACTGACAGGAAAACTTGACAGAAAATTCCAGAGAGAGGCAGCTAGGCTTGGAACTCGGTCACTGATACAAACGGAAAGCCGCCGGGAAAAGGGCAAAGAAAGGCAAACCGACACCACACAAACAAACACACACTGTGCACAGCCAAAACGGTACGTAATGCAAACTGAGATAATCACATAAAAATACCCCCATTTCATATCACTTCAGGTTCGAACCGCCCCAAAGTTGTCAAGACTCTACCTGTCAGGGCAGTATCCCGAAGAGACGTCAACGTAGCTACAGACCGCAGTGGAGAGACTCTAGCAGACGACAACGCACGCAGATCAAATCCCCCACCCTCCACCCCCCACCCACCCCCACTACCATTCTCACCCCATCGAAACGTCCCCTCCGCCATCATTCTCTTTCCTCTTGCTTTTGCTCTGCACCTCGTCACACACCGTGCTCTTCGGCGCACGCGCGCGCACGCGCAGTGACAGAGAACAGCAGACGACAAGAAAAAGCAGCAGACGACACTTTCACGGACGATTTTCGCTTTGGGTCGTGGGCGGTGCTGATCGAGCGTCTGGTTCGCGGAGCTGATGTAATAATCATCCACGCCTCGAATTGACACAGCGTCCTGCCTGAGAGTCGAAATTCTGGTTAAAGCGGCAACGGAGAAGAGAGAGACAGAAACTGAGAGAGGGGATAAGCGGAAACACTGAGGCGAGAGAGACTGGACATCCGAGAACAGACTGCCAACGATTCGTAGTCACAGGTGACAACGCAGTATCATGGATTTGAGCGATTGCAGTAGTCGTCAGATTCCAGGTAAGCGCAGCTTTGATTTTGCTCCTGTTTGTTGGCATACTAACTAAGCTACTACCATTAGAATGCAGACTCTTTTTTTGTATTCATTCATTTACCGTCCCATTGAAATTGAATGCAATTAAATTTCAGTGGATTTGATCTATTCCTTTATTGAATAGTATTTTATTAACTGATTTATTAATTTAATTATCTTAGAAACTTTCGGTCAGGTATATGAATAAATATGTATATTGTCATTCTGTGCCTGATTGTGTATCGTGGTGGTCGTCAAATTTTGTTTTGGATATTTGTGATTATGTACATGTTTTTAATGTATGTCATTGTGTCTATAGAATCTAGGTGTATCACGGTATTTGTAAAGCGCATTGAGCCCAGTATTACTGGGGCATCGCGCTCTACAAGAGCAGTTAATGTTAATGTTATTATTATTATTATTACTATTATTATTATTATTATTAATATTATTATCATTATTATCATCATTATTATCATTATTATCATTATTATTATCATTATGAAACAGTTGGACCGCGACGGCCTGCACGACCTGAACA
>JAGLDT010000384.1 GCA_023145485.1 Cocleimonas sp.
AGTCAGCTACACATCTTAATCATGAATATCATAAATGCTCGACTATTTCATAAACTCCGACGAAGCATCTATATAAACTTTTCTCAGTCGGATGACATTGACCTTCACTCAGGGTCACAACAACGTCTTAAACGTGTGACAATAATTATTGTTTTTAACTTGTACATACTATAATAGTAATATCTCGGATAATATTTAAGCGATGGCATTCAAACTTGGCATGGCGGTAGGCGCATGTATGGCGTATATGCTCATGGACATCTCCATGAACTTGACCTTAACACAAGGTCACATTGGGCCGGCAGAGGAAAAAAATCAATGTTGAATTATCTCGACAAACTCAGCAATACGCTTTAAACTTAATTGCTTCAACGGTAGGCCTTTTTTCCCTTCTACATGACCTTGACTTTGAACACATTTATATGGTTTGACCATCTTGCTTTTCTTTCACGCCGTTACCACACTTTCCGCGTCCATTTCAGTCGCTTCTCTCGTCTTCTCCTCAGACTTGGCCAGCAGACGTGATTTTCCAGTGCGGTGGTTTACGGTCATCGTTATTGCCCAGCGTGCAAAGTGGATTATGGGACTGTTTTGCATGAGGAATGTCTGCGAGTCTGGCCACAGCATTTATGTTTCGGTCTTCATTTCCGCTGCCCGGACCGCCGTTGTAGCCAGCAGACCTGTACTCTGGCAGTGAAAGCTACAGCTGGCAGGAATGAAAGAAGAATGATTGTCAATCTCAATGTTTGGCAGGGTGGCAGGGGATGAATGATGGAGAACGATTATTTCAGTCTGATTTATTAGTAGTGCCAATGCAAATCTCCGGCAATAACTCGAGGCTTTTCTGTGGGTTGTATGAGTCCCACGCACACGCGCAAACGTAAACTGACTATCAAAGACCAGATTTCGCTTTTTCATATTATGATAGCTTTCGTTGGAATCAATCAATCAATATTTATTTTTACGTCTGTTCACACCAAGGTGATATTAGACAAACAAACATAAAAAAAAATATAAAAAAACAAATCTTGAAAACTGTAACATTTTGTTTTTAATCTTTGAACTTTGATTTTCTCATTTCACGTTTTTCAGCACGCTGAAAGACAAAATAATTTGTAAAAAAGCAGAAAAAATATATTTAAAGACATTTAAGTAGTAAAATGAAAAAAATAAGGCATACCACAGAAAGTTGTAAAATACAATAGACACATAGTAGAAGGAGGTTATAGCGAAACCCCTAACACGTATATTGAACATATCTTAATCTTCAACTCTATCGTGGGGGCCTGGCTGGCGCAATGGGTTAGTTCGTTGGATCTAACAATTCATACAAGCCTATCACTAATACGGTGTGGGTTCGCGCCCGGCTTGGTAAATTACAAA
>JAGLDT010000385.1 GCA_023145485.1 Cocleimonas sp.
CCTTTGGTATCGCTCTAGTAAAAAAAATGGCAAATAAAGTTAGGAGATACTGGTACCACCATTGACCATTTCGGTCTTGGCGTTTCAATATCAGATTTTTGTTTTCGTTTTTAAGAATGGACAAAAGCAATCACAAAATAAAACTAGTGGACGTGCAAATTTTAATTTGCAGGTGAATAGATCCTTTCCCAAGAGCGAGAGGAAGGGGGAGTGGGGTGGGGGTCATCAAACCGGAGCTCCGGCAAGCAATCCGGAAAAATCAGTAACACATACTAGGCTAATAGGGGCGAAATTCCACCACCCCTGATGGGAAGCGAGCCTAATTCCCTTCAGCCTCTGATGGTAAGGTCGCACGATCAGGAAGCGCCGGTGTAACACGTCAGAGTGACACCCCTGCAAAAACCACTCCGGGGTGGTTCAGTGTCGCATTATACGAACAACACTCCGACTGCTTTTGGCGTAGCCTAATGCAAACACCACTCGACCCGGCGTGGGTTTCTTAGGGCAGTCGTCCTGACGCGTTACCCCAGGGTGGTTTTTTGCGTGGAGTTCTTTTAGGAGTGTGAGGGGGGGGTGTTTTTTTCTGTATGAGGGGAGCGCTTTTTTTGCGAAATATGCGAAGTGTCTTTCGCGTAATGCGGGGTGGTTTGCGCATTATACTAAAAACACTCGGACTGTTTTAATGCGAAAATTACTACGGAGTGGTCTTCTCAGGGCAGTCATCCTGGCGCGTTGCACAAGGCTCAAAATGAGGGAACCTTTGGGCTCCCACCAGGGGGGTGGGGGGGGAGGAGGGGGGGGGGGGGCGGGGAGGAAAGTCGAAGTGCCAAGCAACTGACTCTGAAAGCTGATAAAGACAGCCGTGATCGATGTGGCGTGATACGAACACGAAGGCGTTCGAAGGTGTATGTTACATTTTTTTTTAATAAGAAAAAATACGTATGTTGGTAACGTTATTGTACCCATTGTGGAATTACCCGTGGGAATTCGGTGTGTCTGTGTTGGTTCCAATATAATCACCCTGAAGAAGGAGGCGCAACCCCAGAAAAAAATCGGTGATGGGATACAATATATTGGAGCCTCAACACAGACACGTGTTTTTTGTGGATTTGTGTTTTATTGACTTGTTTATGTATTTAATAATAATAATAATAATAATGAACTTTAATAGGAGCAATTCCCATGGTTACCATGGCTCAAAGCGCCTCGAATTGGCG
>JAGLDT010000386.1 GCA_023145485.1 Cocleimonas sp.
TACCAGACTGATAGGCCATTGATTCCTTTCCTTGCACAGGACCTGGGCTCTCTCATCAAGAATCTAATGAAGAGAATTGTGAAGAATGAAATCATGGAAAAGGTGACGGCTTTGTCAGCCTACAACGTGAGGTTTGAAGACAACTTGCTGGATCCAAGCAAAGTGGACGTTGGATTCTCAGCCAAGAGAAGTATGCTGAGCCTCAAAGCTTCAGACAAAGCCAGGCACACATTTCGAATGGAATGCCGGGATTTTATCAAATGTCTGCTACAAAAAGTCTTGGCAAAGGCACCAATCAAATACACGTTGGTGAGGAATTTGTCGTGGCTGGATCCTTGCAAGATGGTTTCTCTTGATGAGAAAGACAGGACCAGGGCTTCCAAACACCTGGAACAAACACTGCACATCATGTGTGATGCGGGAAGAGTCAAATCAGAGAACTGCGATGCAGTCAAAAGACAATTGACCAAACTTTGTGATGACGTGCTTGCAAGTGACAGTGAGGCCTTCAGGTCCTTTGACTACAAGTCTGACAGAGTGGATCAGCTTCTCCATGCTCATCTGAGTGAGAAAAAAGAGTTCACTGAGCTGTGGGAAGTTACACAACAAGTGCTGCTGCTATCACACAGCCAGGCAACAGTTGAGCGTGGCTTCAGCATCCACAAACAGACAACCATTGACAACCTGAAGAAAGAGAGCCTGGTGGCGAGACGGCTTATTCACCAAGCTGTCAGGAACGCTGGAGGAGCGGACCATGTTCCCCTGACCAAGGAACTGCTGAGCTATGCTTCCAGTGCAAGAAGCAAGTATGAACAGTACCTAGAAGAGCTTAAAAGGCAGAAAGAGACTGAGAAACAGACTCTCAAGAGGAAGGCGACAGATAAAGAAGTTGACGAGCTGAAGACCAAGCGGAACCGCCTACAAACGGACATTGTTTCAATGGAAAAATCAGCGGACATGAAGGCTCTGGATGCCGAGAAATATGGAAGACTTCCATTGCTGGCAGAGTCAAA
>JAGLDT010000387.1 GCA_023145485.1 Cocleimonas sp.
TTCTGTGTCTGAACGATTACGTCACTACTCCTCCACCGGGAGCTCCCTTTCTTTGTGTCAGTGAATGATTACATGTAAAGTCAGCACTTCCTCCACGGCTCTTGCTTTGTGTCAAAACGGACTACGTCAGCACTCACCCAACGGTCTTTGTGTCAAAATGATGACGCGGACAAGCGGACTGGAAACATCGCACCAGGCAAAAACAGACAAAGAAAACCAAAGAGACCAACTCTGAAACTGGGATGCTGGAATGTAAGGACAATGACAACAGGCCTCTCTGACAACCTCCAAGAGATTAACGACGCCCGAAAGACCGCCGTAATCAACGACGAGCTGAAGAGACTCCAGGTGGATATCGCCTCACTTCAGGAAACGCGGATAGCCGGCTCCTGCATGCTGAAAGAGAAAGACTATACTTTTTTCTGGCAAGGAAAAGGCCCCGACGAAACCAGGTAACATAGAGTAGGCTTTGCAGTGAAAAACACATTGGTGAAGATGGTAGAACCAGGTGACAATGGCTCTGAGCGACTGCTGACACTTCGCCTCAACACCTCTGAAGGCCCTGCGACCCTCGTCAGCGTGTACGCCCCTACACTGTGCTCCACTCCTGAGGCAAAGGACGAATTCTACCAGAACCTCGACGCACTCATTAGGACAGTCCCCGACCAGGAACAACTTGTTCTTCTGGGCGACTTCAACGCCAGGGTGGGTGCCGATCACGAATCGTGGCCATCCTGTCTGGGCCAGTTTGGAATTGGGAAAATCAACGAAAACGGACAGCGGCTTCTGGAGCTCTGCACCTATCACAATCTCTGCGTGACCAATTCTTACTTCCAGACAAAGCCCCAGCACAGAGTTTCATGGAGACACCCGCGATCGAGGCACTGGCACCAGCTGGACCAGACGCACTTCCCTCAAGTTCGTGCTCCTCACACGGTCATACCATAGCGCCGACTGCGACACTGACCACTCGCTGGTATGCTGCATGTTCAGGATGCAGCCCAGGAAGAAGCTCCACCGCTCCAAGCAGGCAGGAGGGCCACGGCTCAACATCACCAAGATGAAAGACCCAGAGTGCGTTGCGCAGTTTGCGAAGTCTCTGGAAGATACGTTAAATGGCACCCATCTCGGAGATTCCGCCACGGAGAAATGGGAGCGCCTCAGAGCGACCATGTACAGCTCCGCTTTTGCAACCTTTGGGCGAAAAACCTCAAAGAGCAGTGACTGGTTTGACGCCAAGTCCAGCGAGATGACCCCCGTCATCGAAGCAAAGCGTGCTGC
>JAGLDT010000388.1 GCA_023145485.1 Cocleimonas sp.
GCGGGTATGAAACTGTCAGCTTCCCAATGCGCTGTGAACATGTATATTCTTGCGTGGAAGTTTTTTATGCGCAATAAATTATCATCATTCATATATATTTATATATATATATATATATATACAGTCAGATAGTGGATAGCCATTTAAAGAAAAGATGTGTGGCAGTGTCATAATTATGCTATGTAATCAGGTACGGGTATGCATTATATTTTTGTGCTATTTTATCATATACTGGATAGCAATTTAAAGGAATACAAACATAGTTGTATGCTATTTAATCAGATACTGGGTATCCATATTTTTGTGCTATTTTATCAGATACTGGATAGCCACTTAAAGGGAAACACACACATGCACGCACGCTCACACACATACACATGCACACACACACACACACACACTGGAGAACCATTTAAAAGAAAACATACCGTACATAGTTTATGCTATTTAATCGCATACTGGAGAGCCGAGCCATTTAAAGGGAAAGATGCATAGTTTTTTGCTATGTAATCAGATACTGAATTGCCAGTTACAGAAAAACATGCACAATTGTGTGCCATTTAATTGGATACTGGATACCCATTAAAAGGGAAACGCACAATTGCTTATGCTGTTTAATGAGATATTAGATAGCCATTTTAAATGAAAATGCAGGTGTTGTGTTCAAGTCTGACGTGACTTAAAATGTCACAGATGGGTTTTTTTCAATCCTGTAGGTGTTGCATTGAAATTTGATGTGACCGTAACTGTTCCAGTTTGGTGTGACATTAAATGTCCCAGGTGTTGCGCTTACATTTTAGTGTGACTTGAAATACTACCGGCAATACATTCAAGATTGATGTGACTCTGATGATGAGACCTGAAATGCCACACGTGTGTTTGTGTTTGTGGTCTTGAAATGCCAGAGATGTTGCAATTTCACCACAGGCGTCCTCTGTTCAAATGTGGCAGGTGTTGCGTTCAAGTTTGACGCCACCAACACCGTGCTGGTGACCCTGATGACCTCTGGCACGCTGAGCAGCAGCGCGGGCTGGGCGGTCAACGAGGACGGGCAGCCGCTGGTTCCCCCCTCGTCCCAGGGCTACTCCGCCAACATGTTCAAGTCAGTGCCTCCTCCCTCGCTGATGCTCACTCCTCGTACTGTCCCCCGGAGGGAAGTCGGGGATTTCTGATGTCTCCCCCCTGTCTGGAATCTCGGGGCTTTCAGTTTGATCCCACTTTTCTATAGCCTCTTTTGTCCTTCTACCTAGTTT
>JAGLDT010000389.1 GCA_023145485.1 Cocleimonas sp.
CAAATCTATCACTATCAGTACTACTACTACACACACACACACACACACACACTCATACCCATAACATGCACACACTGACCGGTCGGACATCGACACACACTCTCTCTCTCTCTCAACACACACACACACACACACACACACACACACACACATATATATATATTTCAAAACATGTTTTATTATCTATATGAATGTACAATGGAATTCCTTTGACAATAATCAAACACATAATTACTATATAGTTTCTTCCAAGACACACAAAACAAATATCCATCACTAATGCGTAAAAAATGTCAATAAATATGCTCACCTTTCTTTGGAAAAAACCACAACTGAAAATGAAATTCATTGCCATTCCCTTCTAATCGGCATAACACAATTTTGCTTTGGTTAAAATGTTTGACTCCCACATTCTATTCTAGCTTGACTGAGAGTGAGAGTAATCTTTATTAAACAACGGAACTGGGAAGAACTACTACCACAGGTAGTAAGCTAGCAAGTGAGTGTGGTGCAAAATGTCTACTTGGAAAAATACACCAGGACAAGACCACCACAAAAGATGTTTCGTCCAACGGGGTAGAAGAGATCAAAAATTAAAAACCTCAATTGAACGATTTTGCTTCAAATATAATTATACCTTGTTGATTTTATTTCGATTTGAGAAACCCAGCCCGTCTAGCGATCGACACAGAAAACAGACAGGAAAACCAGTGTTTGTCTCAATGCACTGAGTGACCCGAAAGATGTGGTGCCAAACGGCAAAGAGGCCGCTAACCAACTGTGACACTTGATGCTGTTATATTATATATATACATCCGAGCAATGGTGGATCCAAACAAATCGTCATTCACGGATCCACAAGTTACAAATTCGATTTTTGTTGTTGTTGGAGTTATTAAGAAATATTTTAAATACAATCCTGAAGTCACGTCCACTCCATTGACGATCACTGTTTATTTTCTAAAGCCACTTCTGCTCTTCCCACCTTTCTTTCTTGCTTTCTTTCTTT
>JAGLDT010000039.1 GCA_023145485.1 Cocleimonas sp.
CGGGTGACATATAGTCATTAGCAGAATGGATTCTTTCTCGGTTATAAAAGACCTCGATATATTCAAAAATTGCCTGCTTAGCATCAGTACGAGTCTTAAACTGATATTGGTGTACCAGTTCAGTTTTTAACGTATGAAAGAAGCTCTCAGAGACCGCATTATCCCAGCAATTACCTTTACGGCTCATTGATTGAATAATCAGATGCTCCTTCAAAATTGCCCGGTGGCTATCGGAGGCATATTGACTCCCTCGATCAGTGTGCCAAATCAGCCCCTTGATGGGTTTGCGTTTCCAAACGGCCATTAATAGAGCATCGTTCACTAACTGGGCTTTCATTCGATTATCCATTGACCAGCCAACCACTTTTCTGGAGAATAAATCGATTACAACGGCTAAATATAACCAGCCTTCCTGAGTATAAATATAAGTAATATCACCGACATAATAGCGGTCAGCCTGTGATACAGTGAACTGCCTTTTCAGCCGGTTAGGTGCAATCGACTTATTATGTTTAGAGTCAGTCGTTGCTTTAAATTTTTTCTTGGTTTTACACCACAACCCAGCTTGCCTCATCAGCCGGCCAATACGCCGACGACTCACAACGACACCTTGTTCTGCGAGTTTGTTTTTTAGGCGGCGAGTTCCGTATATGCCACGACCTTTTTCAAAAAGAACTCTAAGTGTTTCAATCAATTGCTCATTTTCTTTTTCCCGCTCTGTTTTTGGTGAATCAAGCCATTCGTAATAACAACTTCGTGAAACCATCATGAATTGACACAGGGTTGTAATGGAATAATCTGAATGATGTTTCTTTATCCACGCGTACTTCACACGATTTCCTTGGCAAAGTACGCTGTGGCCTTTTTTAACAAATCTCTCTCCAGAGTCATTCTCGCTAACGCTTTTTTCAGACGCTTGTTCTCATCATAAATATGATCATCTGTTCTTGCTACAGCCGTTTTCGGTTTTGAATGTTTATTGATCCAGGTATGTATCGTGTTTGGATTAACACCTAAATCTCTCGCTGTTTGAGCTATCGGTTGTTCGGATTCAAGAGCTAACTTGACAGATGACTCTTTAAATTCTGATGTATAGGTATTTGGTTTTTTTATTTGATCATTCATTTTTAGACACTCTTTTCCTTTTCAGGTTATTTTATA
>JAGLDT010000390.1 GCA_023145485.1 Cocleimonas sp.
AAGGCTTGTGTTAACAATACATATTACTGTGTGTGTATGTGTATGTGTGTGTGTATGTGTGTGTGTGTTTGTATGTGTGTGTGTTTGTATGTGTGCGTGTGTGTGTGTGTGTGTGTGTGTGTGTACCTGGTGTTCAACTTCAATGCTGGTCAATAGCTTGTACAGTGACAAACACTTTCTTTGTCAGGTTTATATCTCAATGTTACTGTTTAAATAATGGGACGAGTCGTATTCCACCCAAAACTTTAGTGTCTATTTAGAAATGAATGTGGACAGCTTCAACTTACAGCAGCGTCATGTACTAATATGAAAGTGTTGATTATAACAATAACACTAACAGAAACTGTTTTTTAATTTATCAGATACTTCATCCATCTAAGAAATGGAAGGCGATTGCCTTGGGCAAGGTTGGATGATCAGAGTAATACTAATAGGTTTACGTAACATCTCACCATCTTGGTAACTGTACATGTATGTAATGATGTATACAATGTTTTATTGTACGCTTCAGCATAATACCTGCAAATGTTTTTACCTGTGCTGTTGGATTCCTCACAACAGAGAGGGTATTACATCTATAGCCTACTATAGGAGACCAGACATTGAATTTCCATTTTAAAATGAATGCACTAGTGTAACATTGTAAAACAATTGTGAAGGCACTGCTCTGAGTGCTCAGAGAGGAAAACTAATAATACTATAGTCTGATTAATGGATGGGCTAATGGATGCATTGATGGGTGGATCGATTGGTTTGCTGGTTGTTTGGTTGGTTGGTTGATTTGTTGCATATCGATTTGAACGTTGCATGAGTTCATATTGATTATTGATTAATGGATTGATTGATTGATTGATGATTGATACAGTATGAAGATCCCCCCAAGGAAGTAGTAGAGGCCCAGCAACAAACAATGAAGCGCCTCCTTGACTTGAAAAAGAACTTTGTCATGTACGTATGTCACACAACCACAACACACACATTCATACAGAGAGACAGACAGACAGACAGACATATATAGAGGAGACAGAGAGAGTGAGAGAATATCAGAGAGAGACACACAGAGTGACAAATACACACACA
>JAGLDT010000391.1 GCA_023145485.1 Cocleimonas sp.
TTCATAAGACAACTTGCACTATCGAGTTGTGTCTACCTTTTCCAGGTCTCACGGATTCATACATATCAACTTTGAAACGATTATAGCTTTTAAAACAAACCTGGAGTTTTCTTTGAGGGATTGACTAGTGTAAGCCGGATGTATTATTGCGAAATGGACAGTTTTCGTTCTTTCGAAAAGGTTCCATACTGTACATAATGATATTTGAAAGCAGACATTTCAAGTCTGAATATGGTAATAGCACGTCGCACATTGATGTTGTTCATAAGACAACTTGCACTATCGAGTTGTGTCTACCTTTTCTGGGTCTCACGGATTTATTCATATCAACTTTAAAATGATTATAGCTTTTCAGACAAAACTGGATCGCTTTTCTTTGAAGGATTGACTAGTGTAAGCTAGTAACGTGAAAATTGAACCATAGATGGTTGTCTCTGGTATATGGGTGGATTACGGTCCCTCCTCAGTTGTTATAGCATCAGTACTATATTCATTGTTACAGGTACTTAATACTAGAACTCCAGCATTATACTGTTGGCATGCAAACAAGCACTGTACTTTCGCATACCTGTCGTGATCAAAGGTTCCATGGAGTAATTAGAGACATTTCAAAACAGAAATCCCCATTTTAATTCTAGCAAATGAATGCCCTTCGCAAAATGATGTTGCAGATGAGACAAAGATATGAAATGAATAATAATGATTGTTGAATTTTGTACATACACAAATTACGCAATTCGTGTGATACCAAAGCAGCATGCAAATCTTATTTAAAATAATCTACCAGTCTGCTTAACTTGTGCGCATAAGATTTCACATTGTCAACAAAGAGCTGAATGAAGCGCTGTTCTGTTCATTGCCATTTCTGTAGAGCTGAATATACCCTTCGCACAATGATGTTGTTAATTAGACAATTGTATAAACTGATTGATATAGATTGTTTGAAATGCATACATCCATTTTACAATTCGCGTGATACCAAAGAAGCATTTCAATCCTGTTTAAACGAATCTACAAATCTGCTTAATTTCTGTAATATACGATTTCCCATTGCCAACTTCTGTAATATACGATTTCCCATTGCCAGCACAGATAACTGAATGCAGCGTTGTTTTGTCCATTGCCGACTTCTATAATATACGATTTCACATAGAAAATGTCTAGAAATTAGGATTTCACATTGAAAACTCCTTTAATATACGATTCCGCAATGAAAATGTCTAGAATTTACGATTTCACATTGAAAACCTTTTTAATATACGATTTCACATTGAACATTTCTAGATTTACGATTTCATATTGCCAGCTTCCCTAATATACGATTTTACAGAGAATGCAGCGTTGTTTAGTC
>JAGLDT010000392.1 GCA_023145485.1 Cocleimonas sp.
CACAATTATTTATGTACTAATAACTAAAACACGGGACACTGCAATGTGAACAAATCCGATGTCGTGGTCAAAACAGGCTGAAGTTAGTTTGTGATAATGAGTAAATAGGCCCCTCAGTATAACTTGCTTGTGTAAGGTGATCAACGTCAGAATTGACAATAGTGTTGTACTGTAATAACCCAGCAAAAAAAACGTTTGCCGAGTACTACAATACGTACAGTATATTGCAAGTATACAATATTCTCTGAATACCCAGATAGAGAGATAATTGTTCATTACGCCCAATCAACCACGAAGGTGATATCAGGGCGTCCGGCTACCCAAGCATTTAAACATATTTGTTGCAAGAAGGAAATGACAAGATAGTGGCAATGCAAACGTGCATGAAACATGAACATGGAATGATATTGACCTTGACCTTAACACAGATGTTAATCATGAAAATAATAAATGGTCGATAACTTCAGAAACTTTTCAAGCAATGCCCATCAATTTTAGTTTTTTTTGTTTTGTTTGTTTTGTTTTTACACGTTAGTTATAATCCCTTGAGGGAAAGTTGGATAATTTTGCTGTGAAGATAGTCCGACAAAAGATCAATATGGTCTTTTCTCAGTCTGATGACCTTGACCTTAACTCAAAGTTACAACTGCATCTCAAACTTGACTATTTATTAGCTTGTCTATAATAGTAACTGAATGATATACTCACACACAATATTTAAGTTATAGCATTCAAACTTGGCATGACGGTAGACTTATGCATGGCATATATATATGCTGATGCTCGTTTCGATGACCTTGACCTTGAGGCAAGGTCACAGTGGGTTGGCAGAGGAAAATATATAGCGTTGAAATATCCTGCGGACCATGTTTTGTTTTCAGAGTCGTAAGCGACTTAGCAATATGCGTTAAAGTAATCATAGTGCTACAACGGTAGGCCTTTATATTTTATTATTTTAATTCTTTTTACGTGACCTTGATTTCGAAAACGTTTATATCGCTTGAACAACTTGTTTTTTCTAAATGACCTTGACTTTGAAAACATTTATATGGCTTGACCATCTTGCGGTTTGTTTGCTTTTATA
>JAGLDT010000393.1 GCA_023145485.1 Cocleimonas sp.
CGGCATGACGTTGAAAATTGGTCAAGGTCACTGAAGTTGATAATTATGAACGTGTAAAGTTCAACAGAGGTATCAGTAATACTGTTCGCTTTGCTGTCCTACTGTCCTGAGTTAATTGTACTTATATAAGCTGTTAGTTGCGTGTGTCAATATGTCTTCTATGGGTTTTTCTGAATAAAACTGTTTAAACCAACAGAGGTTGTCATTAGGCAAAATAAAACAAAAACATATATCTCGCTTACTTGAACACAAGAAAGGCAAGAAACACAACAACTGTCTCCCATATTGCGCGTGACCTTGTCTATATACACAACAAGCATGCAAACTTTGCAACTCAATGGATTAAAGAACTTACCAAGGAAACGCAACCCCAGAGTGACCTTCAATGAAATTGTGTCAAGGTCAATGATTTTGCGTCAACGCCAGGACAGATTAGTAAGGCCTATAGGTCAGTTTGTGATTCACCACCACAGAATGCGTTATCAGCCTTGCGTTGCTGTTGCTGTATAAATCATTCGGAGCTAGGCTATCCTCGGTTCACTGAGACTCCCAGATGTGTGAGCTAGTGACGTCACGGCTTGGAGTCACGTGATCACAGCGACAAGCAAACCCTGACGCAGCACCCCCACCCTGGTGGGAGCCCAGGGCAGTCAAAGGTTCCCTCTGTCTACGCCTGGAGTAGGTCAGAACGTAGCCTTGCGTGCTGCGCTTGCTGACAGGACGGGACCAGAGAGGACTTCCACCTAGTTTCTGCCTGCCCGAATCATCCATCCCCCAACACACACACACACACACACACTGACACACACATACCACACACACACACACCCACTTCTCCGGTCCTGAACAGTGCACTGTGCCGTAAACAGTGAATCAGAAATGTACTTGCGGTAACAGTACACTGATATTGTTTCGCCCTGGTAATAAATTATGATCCGTAGCGCTTCGCATAATTCTGTGTAAAGTCACTACGCATCCGAGAAGACCTCGGTCCCTGAACCAGCGTGCGAGTCGATCGTCGTGGGTCTATTCACAGACACCGCAGGG
>JAGLDT010000394.1 GCA_023145485.1 Cocleimonas sp.
GTGAGACCACCATAACAGCTGAATATCAGCAATATAATGATGCTGTAAACTCCCTTTTAGCAAAAACCGAAGATAATATTATTGGAGCAGGATATTTTAGCCAAGAACTTAACTTTTCTCATTTAAAAATAACCAATGACGCAGGCATTAATAACCTTTTTGTTGGTACAATAGACCCTTATCCTAGTTTTGTAGTTGACCTTACATATGTTGGATCAACAGACCTATGCATTGGCGATTCGCTATTACTATTGGCAACACAAAATGCTAATTACAGCTATGTTTGGCTTAAAGACAGCGTGATAATTACAGGTATTACTACCGACAGCTATTACGTTAAAGATTCTGCTATTTACTCTGTTGAAATTACCAATAATAATATACCATATACAAAACAGACGAAACAAATTACTGTAAAAGTTTACGCAATACCCGAAGTGGAATTAACAACTACTGACGATACAATTTTTTGTGTTGGCAACGAGGCAAAGTTACGCACAGAGAATAGCAGTACACTAACATACTCGTGGTATAACAACTTGGCGCCAATTGCAGGAACAACAAATACCTATTCAGGCACAACAACTGGCTTTTATCAAGTTCAGGTAAGTAGCGATAAAGGTTGCATAAACAGGTCGAATGGTATTAGTTTACTTGCCCGACAACCAACAGCAATAATTTCATACATAGATGATTTAACTATTTGTGATGGCGATTCTGTTCTGTTAACCTCATCATCGGAGCCCGATTACCTTTATCAATGGTATTTTGATGGCACTTTGTTAAATGCGGATACCCTAATATCGTTATATGCTAAAAAATCGGGTGCATATCAAGTTAATACTACAATTCTTGAAAATTGCAGTACGCTGTCAACTAATTCCGATGTAATTGTCATCCCTTCGCCTAGTGCTACTATAATATACTCGGGAGATTCGGTTATATGTAATGGCGAGGTAACATCATTGGCTGCAAATACTGGTTTAGGACTAACCTATTTATGGATGCAAGGCAGTGATACTATTATTGGCGAAAACAGTAGCCACTTAAACATAAATACTGCTGGTATTTATAGGGCAATTGTTGGTTTTGAGGGGTCGTGTAGTCGGTGGTCAAATACAAAAGATATTGTA
>JAGLDT010000396.1 GCA_023145485.1 Cocleimonas sp.
GTTTTAAACTTTTTCAAAGTCGTACGCGACTTGGCCTCGGCTACACACACACACACACATACTCTTGCCCTCGTCTATCTTAAACTTGTTCAAAGTCTTAAGCGACTTGGAAAAACAAAACAAATTGGCCTACGTACTCCAAAATGTAAAAGCAGTGAGTGCCCCACAAGTTCCTGCATTCACAAGCCGTAACGACACCAACCTCTCTGCGGCCTCCAACACCAAAACCCTACACTAGCATACCCCCTCTAACAAAAGTTTCCTGTGTCAGGAAAAAAAACCACCCAAAAAAACGAACCACCCCGCCCATACCCACATCGAAAACCTCCCTCTGCATGAATACCCGAGATCATTCTAAACCGGCTCGAGCCCCGTAAACGAAGCCAGGAATCTAATTTAGTGATTAACAGGGGTGCTGAGCTAGGGCTTCCCACATCAACCGGCTCTGTTTTCCTTCAATTTAGAGCCCCCGTAATTTTGGCTGCTTGTCTGTGCCTCTCTGTGTGTGTCACTCCCTCCCTCTCTCTCTCTCTCTCCACCCCCTTTTGCTACCATTGTCCCCCACCCCTACCCCCACCCCCACCCCCACTCCATTTAAAAAGAATTCAACATCAAAACCACACAAAATCAAAAAACCACAAGTCACCCGACTCAAGCTCTGGTGGAGGGGTGGGGGTAGGGGTGGGGGTGAACGGAGAAACGGAAGGAGAACCAAACAACAAACTGGCTGGAAAACGAAAAAAGGCGAGAGTGCGAAATCCATCCAAACCAAAGGGGGCGGCATGAGACCCAAGACAAAAAGAAAAAACGACGATGCATCATCATTCCCAAGAGGCCTGTTGGCCGGGCGATTGACTGACTTTGCGAGGCAGCGGGCGAGTGGAGCGGGCAGTTGATATCCACGCAATGCTGACAGAAATACAACCTACGCTCCTCCATCCCCGGCTGCATCAGGATGCGTCTTTTTAACCGAAACTTGCGCCTCCACAGCCCCACTTTCAAGCACAAGAATAAAACAAAAACAGACAGTCGATTACCAATCGGTCAAACAGGGGCTAACATATGGTCTGTCGCGCAAGCAAACTGCACAGGTACAAGAATGAAAGAAAAGAAAAGAAAAG
>JAGLDT010000397.1 GCA_023145485.1 Cocleimonas sp.
TACTGGTCGCTGCCAAAAAAAAAGATACTGGTCGCTGCCAAAAAAAGATACTGGTCGCTGCCAACTAGGGTCTGGCTGAGGGCAAAAAGCAAAGGATGAAGATGAAGCCGTCATTTTCTTAAAAGGTTTTTAGCCAATCGGCTGGGCGCAAAAACTCAGGCTCTCAGCTTTTGTCCCACGCAGATTCCCTCACTCTCAGTTTTGGCCTGAAGTTAGGTGCTTTGACTGTGGCTGTCTGTTCTGATGGCTGTAGTGACGGGCACCATCTTCCTTGTCTCTCGTTCCACCAAGGCAGTAGAATAGCAGACTTGCAACGAGAAACCATCGATTGTAGTGCGGCACTTAGAACTGAAAGAAGCCGAGGCGAATGAGCCCTTCCGCACTCCCTTTCTTTCTCAAGTTCAGCACGTCGAAAAACATTTTTTTTTTAAACACGCCCGACTCCACCGTGGATCGATTGATAATGAAAGATGATTTTTCAACTATGTATATAGCATGGGAACCTTTTACTTAGCATGCATTATACAAGCCCCACAAAACAACAACAACAACAACAACAACAACAACAACAACAACAACAACAACCAGCAACACAGACAAGGAAACAAAAAACAGAAGAAAAAAAACAAAACAGAAAACTTGTCATGGCCATGCGTCCATTTAAAAGATCCAGAGACCACAAAAGACAGGCCTCGTCCGTCAGCAGTGGATCCGCCACCCCACACTGTGCGGGCTGGCTATTGATTAAACAATTATCAGGTGATTTCTGACACCCACAATCAGGAATACGGGCCTTCACCCTCAGCCACGGCTGCTGGCCGACAATAAAAAGACACGGGGGACGCCTCCATTTTATTCCCGTTAACACCCCGTGACCCTTTGACATTCCTGCAGACCGCGCGCCGTCACCCTGCTGCTCGTCGACGCCTGCAAGAGAAAGATGGTGCTGTGGAGTGCTGGGACGAAACGAGCCTGAACCTGATAACTATGAAAGCCGTGGAGCTGCGGGATCAGAGAAAATCAAGTTTCGTTGTTGTAGAGAGCTTTAAAACAAAAACAAAAAAAGTTTTGTTTTCTGACAAGCTGCTATACTGCTATCCTCCTTCTCACCATCGCCATCGATCGTCATCGTCGACATCGCTATCACATTCGTCTTGTTCTTGTTCTTGTCCTTCTCCCCCTTCTCCTTCTTCTCGTTCTTGTTGTCCATGTTCTTCTTGTTCTTTCCTTCTCGTTCGTCTTGTCCATGTTCTTCTTGTTCTT
>JAGLDT010000398.1 GCA_023145485.1 Cocleimonas sp.
TATAGGCCTACACACTGGGGTTGGGCACACCGACACGGCGACATCGAGTCAGCACAACATTTTTGACTCGGAAAAACTCTCACAAATTTGTATTGTGCTCCTGACGGGGTTCGAACCTCGGGTCATGGAATTGGAATCCATTGGATTTTGAGGCTGGCGCTCTGCCAAATCGTCACCCCATTACCTCTACTTTTGACATGGAATTTTCATGCGGTGTGCAACACGTACGTAGGCCTAGGCTACTGACTGAAAATTGAAACATAGCCTACAAATTAAATGATAATTTAATTTCTGGGGGTCATTAGAAAGATAGAAAGAAAAAAGAAAGAAAGAAAAGAAAGAAAGAAAAGAAAGAAAGAAAAGAAAATAACTCCCAAAAGCAATCAAGAGAGAGATAGAGAGAGAGTAATGACACTGCTTTGATTGGCTTTGACTTGAGCCTACCCTTTAGGTTTAGAAGAAGCCCGTCGTTTTGCACACCTCTTTGCTCCCATTGTCAATGCAACGAAATCTGTCAAAAAAACACAGATCAAGCTGACAGCTGCCACCTTGGCTATATTAGTATGCTCAGTACAAGTGAAAACGTATAAAACAAGGCCCAATCGATTTACTGTGACACTTACCCGAAACGCCAAAAGCAAACGGCTTCTCTGCAACTAAATTGTCGTCTGCGTCGAACTACATCCGGGTCGTACACTAGCGCGTGTCCACAGACTTGCATCATTTCACTAAGATGAGACTGAATCAGTAGTATCACTAGATATATACTACACGCTCTTTGATCTATTCGACAAAAGAAAAATCGCAAAGTCGTTAACATTAACTATCTTATTCAGTCAATACTATTCGTAAACATGTTTTGGCATCAGTCAAATTTAATCATTCAAAATAAAAGCGGGAAAAGGACTTGTGTCGTCTGGCTCTGCCAATCTGTGTTGGGTCCAGTGATACAGGCCTAAAGATAGCTACTAATTTAACCTTTACCCTTTACGATACCTTGACAGCTCAATGGATAGTATTGCTTACGATAGCTCCTTCATCGTCATTGCTGTGAGTCGATCCATTTGCAATCAGTCGTTGAGAACAAAAATTGTTTTAAAGGCTCTGAATGTATTTCAGTCAGCTTTCTCATAAAGCATGTCACTTAGGCCTACCCAGTTCAATGCGTAAGTAGCCTATGCTACATGCTTGCGTAGGCTATGTGCTTGACCGGAGAAACACATAACAACTAGGCTATGTGTCTACCACACACCACTGCATGCAGTTTGCTGTTCCGTGTGGGTGCCACTATGACATGTGCGATCAGCTGATTGATTTGCACTTAATCATTTATTCATTTGACAAGATTTTTATCCTTGTCGAGTATACTTTTTATCTCTCTCCACTTATCTGTGTATAATTTATAATAATAATTGTGAGAGTTTTTCCGAGT
>JAGLDT010000399.1 GCA_023145485.1 Cocleimonas sp.
TGTTGCGCCAGTTTACGGCGCTTTGAGCCATGGTTACCATGGGAATTGCGCCTATTAAAGTTCATTATTATTATTATTATTATTATTATTACAATAACATCCGTCAGCTATGCTATCAAACAAGGATTAAACACGCACTCATAGCACTCGCTTCTACTTCTACCATCATGCTCACTGTGCAATGACCAAGCACCAACCCTTGTTTTCTGTGGTCACAACATTGTTTTGTTGCATCTTATTCTTATGCCCAGAAAGTCAGTACGAGGTATGTATGCATGCTGGGAGAAAGTGACAAACAAATTATCAAAGAATTTAAAACGAGTTTAATTGACACTGTGCAGAATAAACAATCTTTAGATTATTCATCAACGAACTTGACAAATGAAAGGGTGAATACATTCACCAAACAAACAAATTATTGAAGAATTTAAAACAAGTTTAATTTACACTATGCAGAATAAACAATCATTCGATTATTCATCAACGGACTTGACAAATGAAAGGGTGAATACATTCACCAAGTCCATATACATGCAAGGATAATATACTCATTCTGTACGAGTTCCTTTCTCACCATGCAGCAGTCACTTGTTATAAAATTGTATGTATACACATATGCACCGTTGATCACACCACTGTCTTAGGTACAGAGAAATGGGCTTAATTAGTCACAGTAATAACTGCCTTTCCATCTCCCCTTCCATTTTCAACTCCACTCAAAACCAGTTACAGTGGTGATACAAGTTTTGGTTACATAGACACGATACAAATAATTGGGTTTTAACGCCCAGTCAACCGCAGAGGTCATATCAGGGCGTTTTGGTTACATACATGAATGTATTATATTATAAATGGATACAAGCGCACAGAGAAACAGAACAAGCATGTGCTACTGTTATGTGTTGCTTTTCGTTGAATCCATAAATTATTATTATTAATATCAAAGGAGGAATTGGTCCTTCCTGGATCCATTCATATGAGCATTGTGTTAGACCCTTCCAACCATGAGTGGCAGTGAGTCACTGAGTGCGATAAAACCTTGCCCCCCTTTTCAC